>NZ_JBEXZD010000120.1:0-24332 GCF_040628575.1 Streptomyces sp. NPDC006393 | reverse complement strand
GTGCTCATGCCGATTCCTCCTCCGCCGGTGCGATGACCGCCAGCACCTGGTCCATGGCGACCGTGGTGCCCGGTGTGACGTCCAGCTCGGTGACCGTGCCGGCGTGCGGGGCGGAGATGACGTGCTCCATCTTCATCGCCTCGACCACCAGCAGGCTCTGGCCCGCGGCCACCTCGTCGCCGACGGCGACCTTCACCACCGTGACCGTGCCCGGCATGGGGGCGGTCAGCGAGTCGGCGCCGGAGTGGGCCGCGCGGATGAGGGAGGCGGCCACCGGGTCGTGGTCGCGCACGTGCCAGGCGTCGCCGTCCCGGCCGAGCCAGTCCGCGGCGCGGTGGAAGGTGTGGCGGACCCCGTCGAGCGTCACGGCGACCGTGTCCCCGGTGACCGTGTGGGTGCCGCGCGGGGCGTACGCCACCGGGTCGGCGACCCGCAGGTGGAAGGCCACCGGCTTGGGCTCGCCGCCCAGCCGCCAGCCGGACGGCACGGAGAACGGGTCCGTCCAGCCCGCGCCCTTCGGCCGCAGCGCGTCCAGCCGTACGGCCGCGGCGGCCTCGTAGACCTCCTCCGGCACGTCCGTGGGGACCAGTTCGTCGACCACCCGCTCGACCAGCCCCGTGTCCAGCTCGCCCGCCATGACGGCGGGATGGGCCAGCAGCCGGCGCAGGAACCCGGCGTTGGTCTGCACGCCCAGCGTGACCGTCTCCGCGAGCGCCGCGCGGAGCTTCCTCAGCGCGGTCGCGCGGTCCGGGCCGTACGCGATCACCTTGGACAGCATCGGGTCGTACAGGCTGCCGACCTCGGTGCCCTCGCTGAGCCCGGAGTCGGTGCGCACCCCGTCGCCCTGCGGCTCGCGCAGCCGCAGCACCGTGCCGCCGGAGGGCAGGAAGCCGCGCGCGGGGTCCTCCGCGCACAGCCGGGCCTCGATCGCGTGACCGGTGAGGGTGATGTCCTGCTGCGCGTACGGCAGGTGCTCGCCGGCCGCCACCCGCAGCTGCCACTCCACCAGGTCCAGGCCGGTGACGAGCTCGGTGACCGGGTGCTCCACCTGGAGGCGGGTGTTCATCTCCATGAAGTAGTACGAGGACGGGTCGCCGCCGGGGACGATGAACTCCACCGTGCCCGCGCCCCGGTAGCCGCAGGAGCGGGCCGCCTGGACCGCCGCCTCGCCCATCGCCGCACGGGTCTCCTCGTCGAGGAGCACGCTGGGCGCCTCCTCGATGATCTTCTGGTGGCGGCGCTGGAGGGAGCACTCGCGCTCGCCGAGGTGGATCACGTGGCCATGGCCGTCGGCGAGGACCTGGATCTCGATGTGCCGGGGCCGGTCGATCCAGCGCTCCACGAGCAGGGTGTCGTCGCCGAAGGAGGCACGGGCCTCACGACGGGCGGCGGCGATCTCCTCGGTGAGCCGAGCCGCGTCCCGCACCAGCCGCATGCCCTTGCCGCCGCCGCCGGCGGACGGCTTCAGCAGCACCGGCATGCCGATCCCGCGGGCGGCCTCGGCCAGCTGTTCGTCGGTGAGTGAGGAGCCGCTGGAGCCGGGCACGACCGGCACCCCGGCCGCCTCGACCGTCTCCTTGGCGCGGATCTTGTCGCCCATGAGGGAGATCGCGTCCGCCGGAGGGCCGATGAAGACCAGCCCCGCCTCCTCGCAGGCGCGCGCGAAGCCGGCGTTCTCCGCGAGGAAGCCGTAGCCGGGGTGGACGGCCTGGGCGCCGGTGCGGGCGGCGGCCTCGAGCAGCCGCTCGGCGGACAGGTAGCTCTCGGCCGCGGGCGCCGGGCCGATCCGTACGGCCGTGTCGGCCTCCCGGACGTGCCGGGCGTCCGCGTCCGCGTCGGAGAAGACCGCCACCGAGCGCACCCCGAGCGCGCGCAGGGTGCGGATGACGCGGACGGCGATCTCGCCGCGGTTGGCCACCAGAACTGTTTCGAACATGTCTACGAGGTCCCCCTCACATCCGGAAGACGCCGAACTGGGGGTCGCCCAGCGGAGCGTTGGCGCACGCGGTCAGGGCGAGGCCCAGTACCTGGCGGGTGTCCAGCGGGTCGATCACGCCGTCGTCCCAGAGGCGGGCGGTGGCGTAGTAGGCGTTGCCCTGGTGCTCGTACTGGGCGCGGATGGGGGCCTTGAAGGACTCCTCGTCCTCCACGGGCCACTCCTCGCCGCGTGCTTCGAGCTGGTCCCGCTTGACGGTGGCGAGCACGGAGGCGGCCTGCTCGCCGCCCATCACCGAGATCTTGGCGTTCGGCCACATCCACAGGAAGCGGGGGGAGTAGGCCCGGCCGCACATCGAGTAGTTGCCCGCGCCGTAGGACCCGCCGACGACGACGGTCAGCTTGGGCACGCGCGTGCAGGCCACGGCCGTGACCATCTTGGCGCCGTGCTTGGCGATGCCGCCGGCCTCGTAGTCGCGGCCCACCATGAAGCCGGAGATGTTCTGCAGGAACAGCAGCGGGATGCCGCGCTGGTCGCACAGCTCGATGAAGTGGGCGCCCTTCTGGGCGGACTCGGAGAACAGGATGCCGTTGTTGCCGACGATCCCCACCGGGTGGCCGTGGATCCGGGCGAACCCGGTGACCAGGGTCTGCCCGAACTCGGATTTGAACTCGGCGAACCGCGAGCCGTCGACCAGCCGCGCGATGATCTCGCGGACGTCGTAGGGGGTGCGGGAGTCGACCGGCACGGCCCCGTAGAGCCCGTAGGGGTCGACCTTGGGCTCCACCGGCTCGGTGACCTCCCAGGGCAGCGACCCGCGCGCGGGGAGGGTGGCGACGATGTTCCGCACGATCCGCAGGGCGTGGGCGTCGTCCTCGGCGAGGTGGTCGGTGACGCCGGAGACGCGGGAGTGCACCTCGCCGCCGCCCAGCTCCTCGGCGGTCACCACCTCACCGGTGGCCGCCTTCACCAGCGGCGGCCCGCCCAGGAAGATCGTGCCCTGGTTGCGGACGATCACGGCCTCGTCGCTCATCGCCGGGACGTAGGCGCCACCGGCGGTGCACGACCCGAGGACGGCGGCGATCTGCGGGATCCCGGCGCCGGACATCCGCGCCTGGTTGAAGAAGATCCGCCCGAAGTGCTCACGGTCGGGGAAGACCTCGTCCTGCATGGGCAGGAAGGCGCCGCCGGAGTCGACGAGGTACAGGCACGGCAGGCGGTTCTCCAGGGCCACCTCCTGGGCGCGCAGGTGCTTCTTCACCGTCATCGGGTAGTACGTGCCGCCCTTGACGGTGGCGTCGTTGGCGACGATCACGCACTCGCGCCCGCTGACCCGGCCGATCCCGGCGATCACCCCGGCCGCCGGGGCCTGTCCGTCGTACATCCCGTCGGCGGCCAGCGGGGCCAGCTCCAGGAAGGGCGAGCCCGGATCGAGCAGGGTGTCCACGCGGTCGCGCGGCAGCAGCTTCCCGCGCGCGGTGTGGCGGGCCCGTGCCTTCTCGCCGCCGCCGAGCCGCGCGCCGGCGAGCTTGCCGCGCAGCTCCTCGACGAGCGCGCGGTGTGCCTGTTCGTTGGCCCGCCAGGCCTCCGACGCGGGATCGGCCGCGCTCGTCAGCTCCGGTGCCTCGTGCATCCCTGTGGTCCCCTCACCCGGTGGTTCGACGTGGTCCACTGTTAATGAGCGTTAACCCATTTCCTTCAGGTTAACGAGCGCTAACCGTCCTGTCTAGAATTGTTTTCATGACCACGCGAACCGACGCCCCCACCCGCCGCGAGCAGATCCTCAAGGAAGCCGCGCGGCTCTTCGCCGAACGCGGCTTCCACGGCGTCGGGGTCGACGAGATAGGTGCCGCGGTGGGCATCAGCGGACCGGGCCTGTACCGGCACTTCGCGGGCAAGGACGCGATGCTCGCCGAGCTGCTGGTCGGCATCAGCGGCCGGCTGCTGACGGGTGCCAAGCGGCGCCTGGCGGAGACCGGCCAGGTGGCGGACCCGGAGGCGGTCCTCGACTCGCTGATCGAGGGGCACATCGACTTCGCGCTCGACGACCGTCCCCTCATCACCTTGCACGACCGCGAGCTGGACCGCCTCCGGGACAGCGACCGCAAGCTCGTGCGCCAGCTCCAGCGGCAGTACGTCGAACTGTGGGTGGAGGTGGTCCGCCAGGTCCACCCCGACCTCGCCGAGCCGGCCGCACGCTCGGCCGTCCACTCCGTCTTCGGCCTGCTGAACTCCACGCCTCACCTGGGGCGCCGGGGGTTCCTGCCGGGGCGGGGGGCGACGGCGGAGCTGCTGCACCGGATGGCTCGGGGGGCGTTCGCCTCGGCGAGTTCCCCTGCGGGGGGCTGAGCGGGGGCGGGCTGCGGGGCTTCACCCCGCGCCCCGATTCGCCCAAGGGGCGGGTGGGTTGCGCGGGGGCGCGGCTGCGGCTGCGGCTGCGGGCGCGTGGTGGCTGGGCGCGCAGTTCCCCGCGCCCCTGGGTGGCTTTACGTGACGAGCGTTACCAGTGCTCCTTCTTTACGCCTGCCGTACTCGCCGGTACGTTTGTGTGAGCAAGCGCTTAGACAGTGACGATGTACGTGGAGGTGGCGGCGTGCGCCGTACGGTGTTCAACGAGGATCACGAGGCGTTCCGGGAGACCCTCCGCGCCTTCATCGAGGCCGAGGTCGTCCCCGTCTACGACGAGTGGTTCGCCGCCGGACAGGCCCCGCGCGAGTTCTACTACAAGCTGGGTGAGCTGGGTGTCTTCGGCATCAACGTGCCGGAGGAGTTCGGCGGCGCCGGCCTGGACACGCACAAGTTCGAGGCCGTCCTGTACGAGGAGACCGCCCGGGCCGGCGTCTCCTTCGGCGGCTCCGGTGTGCACGTGCTGCTGGGCCTGCCGTACATCAAGCTGCTCGCCACCGACGAGCAGAAGAAGCGCTACCTGCCGAAGTTCGTCACCGGCGAGGAGATGTGGGCCATCGCGATGACGGAGCCGGGCACCGGCTCCGACCTCGCGGGCATGAAGACCACCGCCAAGCTCTCCGAGGACGGCACGCACTACGTCCTCAACGGCGCCAAGACCTTCATCACCGGCGGCGTGCACGCCGACCGCATGATCGTCTGCGCCCGCACCTCCGCGCCGCGCGAGGACGACCGCCGCTTCGGCATCTCCCTCTTCGTCGTGGACACCAAGGCCGAGGGCTACTCCGTCGGCCGCAAGCTGGACAAGCTCGGTCTGAAGACCTCCGACACCGCCGAGCTGGCGTTCGTCGATGTGAAGGTCCCCGTCGAGGACCTCCTCGGCGAGGAGAACAAGGGCTTCTCCTACCTCGGCCACAACCTCGCCTCCGAGCGCTGGGGCATCGCCTTCGGCGCCTACGCGCAGGCCAAGGCCGCCGTCCGGTTCGCCAAGGAGTACGTCCAGCAGCGCACCGTCTTCGGCAAGCCCGTCGCCGCCTTCCAGAACACCAAGTTCGAGCTGGCCGCCTGCCAGGCCGAGGTGGACGCCGCCGAGGCCGTCGCCGACCGTGCCACGAAGGCCCTGGACGCCGGTGAGCTGACCCCCGCCGAGGCCGCCTCCGCGAAGCTCTTCTGCACCGAGGTCGCCCACCGTGTCATCGACCGCTGCCTCCAGCTGCACGGCGGCTACGGCTTCATGAACGAGTACCCGATCGCCCGCCTGTACGCGGACAACCGCGTCAACCGCATCTACGGCGGCACCAGCGAGATCATGAAGACGATCATCGCCAAGGACATGGGCCTGTAAGGGCCCCGACGGATCCGCGAAATCAGTGCAGGATACAACTGACGTATGAGTCAGGCACTTCAGTCGCTGCTCGATCTGCTCGACCTCGAGCGGATCGAGCAGGACATCTTCCGCGGGAAGTCGCGCTCCGCCGTGGTCCCGCGCGTCTTCGGCGGACAGGTCGCCGCCCAGGCCCTGGTCGCCGCGGGGCGCACGGTCCCCGAGGACCGGCACGCGCACTCGCTGCACGCCTACTTCCTGCGCCCCGGCGACCCCGGCGCGCCCATCGTCTACACCGTCGACCGCATCCGCGACGGCCGCTCCTTCACCACCCGCCGGGTGGTCGCCGTCCAGCACGGGCAGCCGATCTTCCACCTCTCGGCGTCCTTCCAGACGTACGAGGAGGGTCTGGACCACCAGGCCCCGATGCCGCCCGCCCCGGACCCGGCCACCCTGCCCACCTCGCAGGAGCGCATGCGGGGCTACGCCCACCTCGCCCCCGAGGTCGTCGAGCGCTTCCTGGAGGCCCGTGAGGCGGTCGATCTGCGCTACGTCGACGAGCCGCCGTACGGCAGGTTCGGCGAGCCGCGCGAGCCGCACTCGCAGGTGTGGTTCCGCACCAACGGCAAGCTCGAGGGCGCCATAGACGAGCCGCTGCTGCACGTCGTGCTCGCCACGTACGTCTCCGACATGACGCTGCTGGACTCGGTCCTGCTCGCGCACGGCCGGGGCGGCTGGGCGGTCGGCGACGTCGTCGGGGCCTCGCTGGACCACGCCATGTGGTTCCACCGGCCGTTCCGGGCCGACGAGTGGCTGCTGTACGACCAGGAGTCCCCCTCCGCCCACGGCGGGCGGGGCCTCGGCCAGGCCCGCATCTACACGCAGGACGGGCGCCTGGCCATCTCGGTCATCCAGGAGGGCGTGGTCCGCGTCCCCCGGGAGCGGTGAGAGCCCGCCGGGGCCGTCAGCCGGCCAGGCCCGCCTGGTCCAGCAGATACGCCGTCATCGGGTCGTAGTACCGGGGGCTGACCACGTGGTCGTCGAGCGGGACCGTCACCTGCACGGTCCCCTCGGCCTCGGCGAGGAAGAGCGCCGGGTCGTTGGAGTCGGCGTAGCCGACGGAGTCCACGCCGTGCTGTCCGGCACAGCCCGCCCAGCCGTGGTCGGCGACGACCAGGTCCGGCAGCGGGCGGCCCTCGCGCTCCAGGCCGGTGAGGATCGCGCGCATCGGCTCGCCCGAGTGGGTGTGCCACAGCGTCGCGCCGTGCTCCAGCACCGCCACGTCCGCGAACTGCATGACATAGCCCTCGTCGGTCTGAAGTCCGTCCGGGATCACGGTGATCTCGCACCCGGCGGCGCGCAGCGCGGCGGCGGTGGCGCGGTGCACGTCGAGCAGTCCGCCGGGGTGGCCGGTGGCGAACAGCAGCCGCTGCCGGCCGTCGGCCGCCTTGCGCAGTCGGCCGGCCATCCGCTCCAGCCCCGCCACGGTCAGCTCGGGGTCGATGGTGTCCTGGCCGTACCGGTACTCCGGGTCGTCGCTGACGCCGACCCGTTCCGCCATCACCGCGAGGACGTCCTGCTCGTCGCTCCAGCGGTCACCGAGTTCCAGGCCGAGCCAGAAGTTGCGGTCGCCGTTCGACAGCTTGCGGTAGTGGGAGAGGTTGTTCTCGCGGGGGGTGGCGACGTTCCCGGCGATACGGGTCTTCACGAGATGGTCGAGGAGTTCGGCGCGGCTGGGCGTCCCGGTTATCGGCATGCCACCCATTGTGATGCAGTGATCCGCCCGCGTCGCCGGTGTCCCGGCCGCTGGGACGGGGCTCACGCCGATCACGCGGGCCACGCCTGTCCGGCGGCGACGACGGCCGCGCGGTCCACCCGCCCGGCCGAATCCGTCCGGCCGGACGGTACCGCCACGCCCGTCCGGCCGGCCGGGTCTGTCCGGTCGGGCGGTCCCACCACGCCCATCCGGCCGGGTCCGTCCGGTCGGGCGCCCGGCTCGTCGTGCGTGGCGTGTCACGCGACGTCCGCCCGGTCACGCCACTCCACCCGGTTACGCCGGTCCGCCCGGGTCCGTCCGGTCGGGCGGTCCGATCATGTCCGTCCGGCAGTGGGGTCCTGCCGGGCTCGCTCGGCTCGTCGTGCCTGGCGCGTCACGCCACGTCCGCCCGGGCACGCCGGTCCGTCCTGGTGGCCTCCGTCCGGTCCGCCTGTCGCGGCCGGCCGCGGCGGTGGTCAGAACCTGCGCAGGGCGAACCACAGTTCCATGCGTGCGTCCGGGTCGTCCAGGTCGGTGCCGAGGAGGGTGGCGCAGCGGGTGATGCGCTGGCGGACGGTGTTGCGGTGGACGGACAGGGCGACCGCGGTGCGGTCCCAGCTGCCGTGCAGGGAGAGCCAGGTGCGCAGGGTCTCGGTGAGGGCCGGGGTGAGGGGGGCCAGCAGGGCGCGGGCGTGGGCGTCGGCCTCGGCGGGCGGGAGCAGGTCGGCGAGGCCGCCGGCGCCGCCGGGGGCGCCGTGCCGGACCAGCGCGGCACGGGTGGCGTGCGCGCGGGCCAGGGCGCGGGCCGCCTGGGTGTCGGCGGCGGGCCAGTCGGCCGGGGCGGCGGCCGCGCTGACGCCGAGCGTCCAGCCGGGCTGCGGGCCCGGTTCGCGCTCGGCGGGGACGAGGACCCGTACGACGCCGTCCGCGAGGTCGACCAGCGCCGATCCGAGGGCGGCGCCCAGCGCGGAGGCCGCCATCGCGTCGGCGGCCTGCGCGCCGGGCCGCGCGTGCACGACGACCCACCGCCCGTCCCCGAGCAGCGGCGCGACCTCCTCGGGCGGGGCGCCCAGCAGCAGCCGTACCAGCGCCGAGGAGCGGGCCGCGCCCGCGCCGCTCTGGTGCTCGCCGGTGAGCAGGGTCAGCAGGACGGCGGCCACGGAGGCGATGGTGTGGTCGCCCGGTTCGCGGTGCGGGGAGGCGACGGCGAGCACGAAGCCCTGCCCGGCCCCCAGGGTGTAGGCGGCGAGGTGGTGGCCCGCGACGGTGTCGGTGGCGGAGGAGCGGGCCCGGGTGGTGACGAGCCGGGCCAGCCCGTCCAGCGCGTCCCGCGCCTCGGGCGGCTGTTCCTCCCGCCCGGCCTCGGCGACACGGGTGCCCTCGGGCCCGTACAGCACCGTACGGCCGCCCACCCGCTGGGCCAGCTGGCGCAGCACCGACGGCACCGGGTCCGGGCGGGACGCGGCGGCGGCCAGGCTCTGCTGGGCCTCGGTGACCCGGCGGAGTTCGGCCAGGCGGGCCTGGGCCATCAGCTGCCAGACGGCGCGGGCGACGCCGGAGAAGGTGGTCTGCGGCGGAACTTCGAGCAGCGGCAGGCCGCGGGCGTCGCAGGCCGCCACCAGGGCGGCCGGCACCGTGTCGTGCACCGGCGCCACCCCGAAGCCGAGGGCCGCGCCGCCCGCGGCGACGATCCGTGCGACGTAGTCGTCGAAGTACCTGTCTCCGGCGTATCTGTCTCCGGCATGCCTGTCTCCGGCATCCGCGACCGCCGCCCGCGGGACCTGGACGCCCGCCGTCAGCAGCAGCTCGCCGCCGAGCAGATACGGGTACGGGTCGGCCATCTCCGAGGTGTGCGCCCAGTGGATCACGGTGCCGGAACCCGGCGGCCCGGCGATCTGCCGCAGCGCCAGGTCCTCGCGGGCGAGCAGCGCCGAGAGCGGGATCGGTGGGGTGGGCGGGACCGCTGGGGCGGACGGCGACGGTGTGTCCTGCACGGTGTGCGTTCCCTCCACTTCAGCTCGCGTGAATGGATGAAAAGTACACTTCGCAGTCGCTTTTCGGCCACCTAGTGTCAGTCCAGACCGGCAGCCGCGGGTACGGGCGGATGTCCCCGCGAGCCGCTGCCGACGTCCCCACCCAGATGCAAACGACACGCCACCGGGATGTGCGCGAAGGAGGGCCCCAACATGGCCGTCGACTACACAGTGATCGTCGTCTATCTGGCCGGCATGCTGGCCATGGGCTGGTGGGGCATGCGCCGCGCCAAGTCCAAGAGCGAGTTCCTGGTGGCGGGCCGCCGTCTCGGGCCCGCGATGTACTCCGGCACCATGGCGGCGATCGTCCTCGGCGGTGCGTCCACCATCGGCGGCGTGGGCCTCGGCTACAAGTACGGGCTCTCCGGGGCATGGATGGTGTTCACCATCGGTCTCGGCCTGCTGGCCCTGTCCGTCTTCTTCTCCGCCCGCATCGCCCGGCTGAAGGTCTACACCGTCTCCGAGATGCTCGACCTGCGCTACGGCGGACGGGCGGGCGTCATCTCCGGCGTGGTCATGTGGGCGTACACCCTGATGCTCGCGGTCACCTCGACCATCGCCTACGCCACGATCTTCGACGTCCTGTTCGACCTGAACCGCACCGTCGCGATCATCCTCGGCGGCGCGATCGTCGTCGCCTACTCCACCCTCGGCGGCATGTGGTCCATCACGCTGACCGACATGGTGCAGTTCGTGGTGAAGACGATCGGCGTGCTGCTCCTGCTGCTGCCCATCGCCGTCGTCAAGGCGGGCGGCTTCGGCGAGATGAAGGCCAAGCTGCCGACCTCGTACTTCGACCCGCTGGGCATCGGCGGCGAGACCATCTTCACCTATGTGCTGATCTACACCTTCGGCATGCTCATCGGCCAGGACATCTGGCAGCGCGTGTTCACCGCCCGCAGCGACAGGGTCGCCCGCCACGGCGGCACCGTCGCCGGCACCTACTGCCTGGTCTACGCCCTCGCCGGCGCCGTCATCGGCACCGCCGCCAAGGTGCTCTACCCGAACCTGGGCAGCGCCGACGACGCCTTCGCCACCATCGTCAAGGACGAACTGCCCATCGGCGTGCGCGGACTGGTGCTGGCCGCCGCCCTGGCCGCCGTGATGTCGACCTCCTCCGGCGCGCTGATCGCCTGCGCCACCGTCGCCAACAACGACATCTGGTCGCGGCTGCGGGGCGTCGTCCGCCGCACGGACGGGGAGCACGACGAGGTCAAGGGCAACCGCGCCTTCATCCTGGTCATGGGCGTCGCGGTGATCGCCACCGCCATCGCGCTCAACGACGTCGTCGAGGCGCTGACCGTGGCGTACAACCTGCTCGTCGGCGGGCTGCTGGTGCCGATCCTCGGCGGGCTGCTGTGGAAGCGCGGCACCGCGCAGGGCGCGCTGGCCTCCGTGATCGTCGGCGGCCTCGCGGTGATCGGCCTGATGGCGGGCTACGGCGTCCTGGCCAACGAGCCGGTCTACTACGGCCTGCTGTCCTCCCTGGTCGCCTACGTCGCCGTGTCCCTGGCGACCCGGCCCACCGACGAGGCCGTCCTCACCGTCTGGCGGGAGCGGCTCGCCGGGCGGAACCCCGAACTCGCGTCCGAACCCGTCCCGGCTCACCAGTAGAGTCGTCCGGAAAGCAGTACATGCGCGACGAAGCGCAGGAAAGAAGGCATTTCACCATGAGCAGCAACGAGACGCCCCGCGGCCCCGTCGACTCCTCCCGCGTCCCGCGGTACGCCGGCCCCGCGACCTTCGCCCGGCTGCCCCGCCTGGACGAGGTCGGCACCGCCGACGTCGCCGTGGTCGGCGTGCCGTTCGACTCCGGCGTCTCGTACCGGCCGGGCGCCCGCTTCGGCGGCAACGCCATCCGCGAGGCGTCCCGGCTGCTGCGCCCCTACAACCCGGCGCAGGACGCCTCCCCCTTCGCCCTCGCCCAGGTCGCGGACGGCGGCGACATCGCCGTGAACCCGTTCAACATCAACGAGGCCGTGGACACCATCGAGGCCGCCGCCGACGACCTCCTCGGCACCGGCGCCCGCCTGATGACCCTCGGCGGCGACCACACCATCGCGCTGCCGCTGCTCAGGTCCGTCGCCAAGAAGCACGGTCCGGTGGCCCTGCTCCACTTCGACGCCCACCTCGACACCTGGGACACCTACTTCGGTGCCGAGTACACCCACGGCACCCCGTTCCGGCGCGCGGTGGAGGAGGGCATCCTCGACACCTCCGCCCTCTCCCACGTCGGCACCCGCGGCCCGCTGTACGGCAAGCAGGACCTCACGGACGACGAGAAGATGGGCTTCGGCATCGTCACCTCCGCCGACGTCTACCGCCGCGGCGCCGACGAGGTCGCCGACCAGCTCCGCCGGCGCATCGGCGACCGTCCGCTCTACATCTCCATCGACATCGACTGCCTGGACCCGGCGCACGCGCCCGGCACCGGCACGCCGGAGGCCGGCGGCATGACGTCGCGGGAACTGCTGGAGATCCTGCGCGGCCTGGCGTCCTGCAACCTGGTCTCGGCGGACGTGGTCGAGGTGGCGCCCGCCTACGACCACGCGGAGATCACGTCGGTCGCGGCCTCCCACACGGCCTACGAACTGACCACCATCATGAGCCGCCAGATCGCGGCGTCCCGCAACGCCTGACTCTCCTCGGAGGACCGAGAGCTGTGACTCACGACCACGACCTGGTACTCCGCCCGACCGACCAGCAGACGGCGGCCGCGCTGAACCCCCCTACCGGCCGGAACGGCGGAGACCTGGTCGTGGAGACACTGGCCGGGCTCGGCGCGACGACCGTCTTCGGCCTGCCCGGCCAGCACGCGCTGGGCATGTTCGACGCCCTGCGCAGGTCCTCGCTGCGCTATGTGGGCCTGCGGGTGGAGAACAACGCGGGCTTCGCGGCGGACGCGTACGGCAGGATCACCGGCGAGGCGGCGCCGCTGCTGCTGTCGACGGGCCCGGGAGCCCTCACCTCCCTGGCCGCGCTCCAGGAGGCGGCGGCGGCCTCGGCGCCGGTCCTGGCGATCGGCAGCCAGATCCCCACGGCCGGGCTCGGCGGTGGCCGCCACGGCTACCTGCACGAACTCCCCGACCAGGCGGCCTCGTTCCGGGGCGTGGTGAAGTCGGTCCACACCGTCCGCACCCAGTCCCAGATCCCGTCCGCCATCGCCGAGGCCTGGAAGTCGGCGCTGACCGCCCCGCACGGGCCGGTGTGGGTGGAGATCCCGCAGGACGTGCTGCTGGCCGAGACGCGTCTGCCGGTGGTGACCGCGATGGACGCCGGCCCGGACGAGCTGCCGCCGCGCCCCGAACTGACCGCGGTGGCGGCCGACCTGCTGTCCAAGGCGGCCCGCCCGGCGATCATCGCGGGCGGGGGAGTGGTCCGCGCGGACGCCTCCGGCAAGCTGCGGGCCCTGGCGGAGAGACTGAACGCCCCCGTCGTCACCACCTTCGGCGGCAAGGGCGCCTTCCCCTGGACGCACCCGCTGTCGCTCCAGTCCTGGCTGGAGGACCGCCACACCACCGACTTCCTCGAGGACGCGGACGTCCTGCTCGTGGTCGGCTCGGGCCTGGGCGAACTGTCCTCGAACTACCACACGTTCAAGCCCCGCGGCCGAGTGATCCAGATCGAGGCCGACCTCGGCAAGCTGGAGTCCAACCACCCGGCCCTCGGCATCCACGCGGACGCCCGCCTGGCCCTCCAGGCGCTGCTGGAGACGGTGGAGGAGCGCGCGGACACCACGGCGCCGGACCGGGTGCGGGAACTGCTCGCGAAGGTCGCCGACCGCATCGCCGCCCAGGAACTCACCCTGGAGCAGCATGTGCTGACGGCGGTCCGACGTGCCCTGCCCGCCCACTCCCCGTCCTTCTGGGACATGACGATCCTGGCCTACTGGGCCTGGTCCGCCTTCGACGCCAAGGCGCCCAACACCATGCACTCGGCCCAGGGCGCCGGCGGCCTCGGCTACGGCTTCCCGGCGGCGCTCGGCGCGGCGGCGGCCGACCCGACCCGCCCGGTCCTCGCCGTCTCGGGCGACGGCGGCGCCCTGTACTCCATCGCCGAACTCGCCACGGCACGCCAGTACGACCTGAACGTCACCTGGCTGATCGTCGACGACGGCGGCTACGGCATCCTCCGCGAGTACATGACCGACGCCTTCGGCGAGCCCACGGCGACGGAACTGACCCGTCCCGACTACGTGGCCCTGGCCGAGTCCTTCGGCGTCCCGGGCGTCCGTACGTCTCCCGAGACCCTGGAGACCGACCTGGCGAAGGCCCTGACCACCCCGGGCCCCTCGGTGGTCGTACTCCCGGCACTGCTGCGCATGTTCGCGCCGACGCACCTGGGCTGAGGGGACCGGGAGAGGCCCTACGAGACGGCCCGGAGCCTGCCGCGCCGTGACCGCTCGCGCGGCCGGTCGACGGCCCGGGCCGTCTCCTCGTCCGCGGGCAGCGGAACGAGACGGGAGGCGGAGCGTGCGGCGCGTCAGCAGGCGCCCGGGCCCACCCCGTCGATCCGGCCGCCGAAGTCGCCGAGGTAGCGGGAGCGCCAGTCGCCGTTGAAGACGTCCCGCTTCTCGACCGGCTGCCAGTTCACGAAGCAGGCCCGGGTGCTCGCCACGGCCGAGCCCACGTGGTCGTGGAGGCGGGGTGGCATGTCGCGGTAGCCGCTGCGCGCGGTCCACTCCCAGTAGTCGCCGTCGAAGCCCTCCTCACTCCAGAAGCACACCGACCCGTCCGGGCAGGACGGGGGCGCGGCCGGCGCGGCGGACGCGGCCGGAGCGGGCAGCAGGAACGCGGTCAGTGCGAAGGCGGCGGCGACGAACCGGGAACGGGTCTGCACAGGCACTCTCCAGTCGGAGTCACGGAGGCGGAGCGTCCCGGCGGACCCGCCGGGGCACACCCATGTTCTCCGGGACCGTGCCCCTGTCGGCCGGGCCTGCGGTCCACACCACCTGATGGAGCGAACCGGAGGCGCGACGGCGTGCTCTTCGCCGAGCACCGACCCCGCACGCGCGGGGAGCGCAGGGCTCGTGACACCGGCGCCCGGACTCGGGACCGTTCTCCCTGCTCCGCTGGAGCGGCGTGCGCGCGATGTCGAGGGCGGCTGGACGTGCACGAGTTGCCCGCCTTCGGCCATGCCGCGCTCGGGCGGGGGCCAGGGTCGGTGAGAGCCGGACGCGGGCTCAGCGGAACAGTTCGGGGAAGTCTTCCCTGACGGCGGCCAGTTGGGCGTCGTAGCCCGCCCGGTGCTGCGCCGACTCCGAAGGGCTCATGTTCTTGCGCGGCAGGCTGCCCTGCTCCATGAAGGAGGGTATCGACTGGAACGCCCTGGACGCGGCCTTCCAGTAGTCGCCTCCCCGGCGCCGCGCCAGATCCAGGTTGTCGCACGCCTGCTGCCTGAGACCGTTCGTCCGGTCCGGCAGGCTGTCCTTCACCCCGAACCCGTCGGGACTCGGCAGCTTCCGGCCCCGCTCGGCCAGGAAGTGCAGCACGGCCAGTGCGGCGAACAACCGTCCCGACCGTCTGTGCGCTGTCTCCGTCTGTTCCGGCATGGGTGAAGCTTTGCCACACGCCGGGCCCTTCGAACTCCGCGTCCCGCGGAGCCCGTGCAACCTCCCGCCACCCTGGTGAGTCCCACCTGGCAGCGAACGGGTGCGCTCAACGGCGTTCAGGGGGACGCCCGTACGACGTTCAGGGGGAACTCTTCATGACTCACCGGACATCCGGCCGCACAGGCGTGCTCGCCGCGGCCCTCGGCGCCGCCGTGCTCATACCCACCGCGGTCGCCGCCACCCCGGCCGCCGCGGCAACCGCATCCGCCGTCAGCTGCACGTCCGGCAGGGCCGGGCTGGCCGCCAGGCTGGAGAAGGACATCACCGCGGCGATGGCGGGCCGCAAGGGCACCATCGCCATCGGGCTGCGCGACCGCAGCACCAACACGACCTGCACGCTGCGGCAGTCCAGCGCCTACGACTCCGCCAGCGTGGTCAAGGTGACCGTGCTCGCCACGCTGCTGTGGGACGCGAAGAAACACGACCGCTACCTCACCGACCGCGAGGCCACGCTGGCCAAGGCGATGATCACCAAGTCGGACAACGACGCGACCAGCAGCCTGTGGAAGCAGCTGGGCCTGACGAAGGTCAAGGGCTTCCTGGCCGCCGCCGGCATGACCCAGACCAAGCCGGGCGCGGACGGCTACTGGGGCCTGACCCAGATCACCGTGCGCGACGAGCAGAAGCTGCTCGGCCTGATCACCGCCAGGAACTCGGTGCTCAGCGACAACTCCCGCGCCTACATCCTCAAGCTGATGGGCCAGGTCGTCTCCTCCCAGCGCTGGGGCACGCCCGCCGGAGCACCGTCCTCCGTCGCCGTGCACGTCAAGAACGGCTGGTTGCAGCGCGCCACCCACGGCTGGCGGGTGCACAGCGTCGGCACCTTCAAGGGAGCCGGGCACGACTACATGATCACGGTGCTGACCCAGGACAACAGCACCATGAACTACGGCGTGACGACCATTCAGGGCATCGCCCGTGCCATCCACAAGGACCTCGTACAGGTGCCCACCTGGACGAGCGTGGCGCGCTACACCCCGACGACCTCGCCCAAGGAGGCGTTCGTGGCGGTGCCGCCGACCGGCTGACGCTTCACGAGGAGGCCTCCCCCCGGTCATCCGGGCGCCCTACGGTGACGGTCATGCGTCTGAGAACCGTACTCGCGACCCTCACCGCCGGCCTGGCGGCGGCCACCTGCCTCACCGGTCTCACCGCCGGGCCGGCCGCCGCCGACACCCCCACCGACCACGCCTGCTCGCCGTCCGTCTCCCTCGACCGCTTCACCGACGCGCTCGACAAGACGACGTACGAGGGCACCTTCGTCGGCAACCTCTCCGCGCTCGCGGTGGACCGGCACGGCGAACTCGCCGCGCTCTCCGACCGCTCGTCGCTGTTCACCCTGAACCGCCGCACCCTCAGGCCCACGAGTGTCGTCCAGCTCGCCGACGAGAACGGGGCAGCGCTCGACTCCGAGGGACTCGTCGTCGACCGGGACGGCACCCGCCTGGTCACCTCCGAGACCGAACCGTCCGTGCGCCGCTACTCCCGCGACGGCCGCATCCTCGACCGCCTGCCCGTGCCGGACTCCCTGAAGGCCGCACCGGCCGGCCGCGCCACCGCCAACCAGACCTTCGAGGGCCTGACCCTGCTGCCCGGCGGGCGCACGCTGCTGGCCTCCATGGAGTACGCGCTCTCCGGAGACACCTCCGGCATCGTCCGCTTCCAGACCTGGCAGCGGACCCCGGGCGGCCACTTCCGGCTCGCCGCCCAGTACGCCTACCGCGCCGACGACGGCCTCGGCGTCCCTGAGGTCCAGGCCACCCCGGACGGCCGGCTGCTGGTCCTGGAACGCGGCTTCACCGCAGGCGTCGGCAACACCGTCCGCCTCTACCTCGCCGACCCGCGCCACGCGACGGACACCAGCGCGATCCGGAACCTGACCGGGCAGCCCGGCGTCCGCCTGATCCACAAGACCCTCCTCACCGACCTCGCCGCCTGCCCCTCCCTCGGCGCCACCGCGAAGCAGCCCCAGCCCAACCCCCTCCTCGACAACATCGAGGGCATGACGATCACCGGCCGCGACGCCCGGGGCCGCCTGAGGGTCCTGCTGGTCAGCGACGACAACCAGAACGCGGTGCAGACGACCCGGTTCTACTACCTCCGGGTACGCACCTGAGCGCCTCGACCGGCCTGCTCGCCGTCCTTCCGAACATTTCGGAGGGATGAAATCCGCTCCCGCCCGTGTTGGTGCCTTCCGGTAGATCAGGTCGTCAGGGAGGCACCGACGTGGCAGCGCAACCGGGGGAGACACGAGGCTGGGCGCGCAGACTCGCCGCGTACGCGTGGCGCCGTCCCAAGGACGTGATCCTGGCCCTCGGCGCCTCCCTCGGGGGCATGGCCGTCATGGCCGTCGTCCCGCTGATCACCAAGGTGATCATCGACGACGTGATCGGCGACCACAGCCGCGCGATGACTCCCTGGGCGGGCGCCCTGGTGGGCGCCGCGCTCCTCGTCTACGCCCTGACCTACGTCCGCCGCTACTACGGCGGCCGGCTCGCCCTCGACGTCCAGCACGACCTGCGGACGGAGATGTACGGGACGATCACCCGGCTCGACGGCCGCCGCCAGGACGAGCTGTCCACGGGGCAGGTGGTCGGCCGCGCCACCAGCGACCTCCAGCTGATCCAGGGACTGCTCTTCATGCTGCCGATGACCATCGGCAACGTGCTGCTGTTCCTGATCTCCCTGGTGATCATGGCCTGGCTGTCGCTGCCGCTGACCCTGATCGCCCTCGCCGTGGCGCCCGCGCTCGGCTGGATCGCCCGCCGCAGCCGTACGAGACTGCACCCCGCCACCTGGTACGCGCAGGCGCAGGCCGCCGCCGTCGCCGGGGTGGTGGACGGCGCGGTCAGCGGGGTCCGCGTGGTGAAGGGGTTCGGGCAGGAGGAGCAGGAGACCGCCAAGCTGAGGGAGGTCGGGCGGCGGCTGTTCGCCGGGCGGCTGCGGACCATCCGGCTGAACGCCAAGTTCACCCCCGCCCTCCAGGCCGTGCCCGCCCTCGGCCAGGTCGCCATGCTGGCGCTCGGCGGCTGGCTCGCCGTGCGCGGCCACATCACGCTCGGCACCTTCGTGGCGTTCTCCACCTACCTCGCCCAGCTGGTCGGCCCGGTCCGGATGCTCGCCATGGTCCTCACCGTCGGGCAGCAGGCACGGGCCGGCACCGAGCGGGTCCTGGAGCTGATCGACACCGAGCCGACGCTGACCGGCGGCACCAAGGAGCTGCCGGCCGACGCTCCCGCGACCGTCGAGTTCGACGACGTGTCCTTCGGCTACACCGACGGCCGCCCGGTGCTGACGGGCCTGTCCTTCGAGATCCGCCCCGGTGAGACCCTCGCCGTGGTCGGCTCCTCCGGCTCCGGCAAGTCCACGGTCTCGCTGCTGCTGCCGCGCTTCTACGACGTCACCCACGGCGCCGTCCTCGTCGGCGGGCACGACGTGCGCGAGCTGACCCTGGACTCCCTGCGCGCCGCGATCGGCCTGGTCCCCGAGGACTCCTTCCTCTTCTCCGACACCGTCCGCGCCAACATCGCCTACGGCCGCCCCGACGCCGGTCAGGAGCAGATCGAGGCCGCCGCCCGCGCCGCCCAGGCGGACCGTTTCATCGCCGAGCTGCCCGAGGGCTACGACACCAAGGTCGGCGAGCAGGGCCTGACCCTCTCCGGCGGCCAGCGCCAGCGCATCGCGCTCGCCCGCGCGATCCTCACCGACCCGCGCCTGCTCGTCCTGGACGACGCCACCTCCGCCGTGGACGCCCGCGTCGAGCACGAGATCCACGAGGCGCTGGGCCAGGTCATGGAGGGCCGGACCACCCTGCTCATCGCGCACCGGCGCTCCACCCTCAATCTCGCCGACCGCATCGCCGTCCTCGACCACGGCCGCCTCGCCGACATCGGCACCCACGACGAGCTCCAGGAGCGCTGCGCCCTCTACCGCCGCCTGCTCACCGACCCCGACGAGCTCGGCGGCGTCTCGCCCGGCCACACCCAGCCGGCCGCCCCGGCGGAGGACACCTCCGTACGGGACGAGCTGGACGCCGAGTTCGACGCCGAGCGCGGGGTGACCCCGCGGCTGTGGACCGGCGACCGCGAACCGAAGGACACCGCCCTGTCGGGCACCCCCGCCACCCCGGAACTCCTCGCCCAGGTGGAGGCCCTGCCGCCCGCCACCGACACCCCGGACGTCGACGAGCACCGGGCGGTCAGGTCCGAGGACTCCTACGGCCTGCGCCGCCTCCTGCACGGCTTCGGGCCGCCGCTCCTCGCCAGCCTGCTCCTGGTCGCCGTGGACGCCGGAATGGGCCTGCTGCTGCCCGTGCTGATCCGGCACGGCATCGACCAGGGCGTGAGCAGGATGGCACTCGGCGCCGTCTGGACGGCCTCCCTGCTCGGCCTGCTGGCCGTGCTGGTGCAGTGGGCGGCGCAGACCGGCGAGACCCGGATGACCGGCCGCACCGGCGAACGGGTCCTGTACACGCTGCGGCTGAAGATCTTCGCCCAGCTCCAGCGGCTCGGCCTGGACTACTACGAGCGCGAGCTGACCGGCCGGATCATGACCCGGATGACGACGGACGTGGACGCCCTGTCCACCTTCCTCCAGACCGGCCTGGTCACGGCGTTCGTCTCGGTCGTCACCTTCTTCGGCATCATGGTCGCCCTGCTCGTGATCGACGTGCAGCTGGCCCTGGTCGTCTTCGCGACGCTGCCGCCGCTGATCGTCGCGACCTTCTTCTTCCGCCGGGCGAGCGTGAAGGCGTACCAGCTGGCCCGTGAGCGCGTGTCCGTCGTCAACGCCGACCTTCAGGAGTCGGTGGCCGGGCTGCGGATCGTGCAGGCCTTCCGGCGTGAGCGGGACGGCGGACGGCGGTTCGCCGAGCGCAGCGACAGCTACCGCAGGGCCCGTATCCGGGGCCAGTGGCTGATCTCCGTGTACTTCCCCTTCGTGCAGCTGCTGTCCTCGGTCGCGGCGGCCTCCGTGCTGATCGCGGGCGCGGGCCGGGTGGAGGCGGCCACGCTGACCACGGGCGCCCTGGTGGCGTACCTGCTGTACATCGACCTGTTCTTCGCGCCCGTCCAGCAGCTCTCCCAGGTCTTCGACGGCTACCAGCAGGCCACCGTCTCCCTCGGCCGCATCCAGGAGCTGCTCCAGGAGCCGGCGTCCACCACGGCCGCCGCCGAGCCCCGGGACGTCCCCGCGCTGCGCGGCGAGATCGCCTTCGAGGACGTGCACTTCGCCTACGGCGCCGGTGACGGAGCCGAGAAGGCGCTGAGCGGGATCGACCTGCGCATCCCCGCCGGGCAGACCGTCGCCTTCGTCGGCGAGACCGGCGCGGGCAAGTCCACCCTGGTCAAGCTGGTGGCCCGGTTCTACGACCCGACCGGCGGCCGGGTCACGGTGGACGGCACGGACCTGCGCGCCCTGGACCTCACGGCGTACCGGCACCGGCTCGGGGTCGTGCCGCAGGAGGCGTACCTCTTCCCCGGCACGGTCCGCGACGCCATCGCCTACGGCCGCCCGGACGCCACCGACGCGGAGGTGGAGGCCGCGGCGCGGGCGGTCGGCGCGCACGAGATGATCGCCACGCTCGAGGGCGGCTATCTGCACGAGGTCGCCGAGCGCGGCCGCAACCTGTCCGCCGGGCAGCGCCAGCTCATCGCACTCGCCCGGGCCGAACTCGTCGACCCCGACGTCCTCCTGCTCGACGAGGCGACCGCCGCCCTGGACCTGGCCACCGAGGCCCAGGTCAACCAGGCCACCGACCGGCTCGCGGGCCGCCGTACGACGCTGGTGGTCGCCCACCGGCTGACCACGGCCGCCCGCGCGGAGCGGGTGGTGGTGATGGACCACGGCCGGGTCGCCGAGGACGGCACGCACGACGAACTGCTGGCCCTCGGCGGACGGTACGCCGAGCTGTGGCGGACGTTCGCCGGCGCGCCCGAGCCGGAGGAACCGGTCACCGCCTCCCGCTGAGCCGACGCACCCCGCGACCGGGGTCGGCGGCACCTTGCGACCGGGGTTGGTGCACCCTGCGGCCGGGGTCGGCGGCGCCTTGCGGCCGGGGTCGGCGGCACCTTGCGATCAGGGCCGGGCACCCTGCGGCCTGGGTCGGCGGCACCTTGCGGCCGGGGTCGGCGGCGCCTTGTGACCGGGGTCGGCGGCACCTTGCGACCGGGGGTCGGTGCACCCTGCGGCCGGGGGTCGGCGCACCCTGCGGCCTGGGTCGGCGGCACCCCGCGACCCGGGCCCGCGCGGGACGCAACCTTTCGATGCGTATCGTGCGTCCGTACACCTGTACGTGGGTGTGAGTGATGTTCGGGGAGGGGCGACCGTGAACAGTGGAGGAGTGCGCCGGCGGCTGGCGCTCGGCCTGGCCGTCCTGACCGGATCGGTGACGCTGGCGCTCGCCCTGCCCGGCGCCGCGCAGGCGGCGGCCTCCACCTGCTCCGGCCGGGAGGTCAGGACGCTGCCGTTCTCCACCGGCTCCCTGCACGTCTACCGGCAGGGCGGCTACGTCTGCGCCGTCACCACCCCGGACCACCCCGGCCGCAAGCAGCCGATGTCCGTCACCGTGCAGGCCCGCGGCAACCGGCCCGTCACCGACTCAGGCCGCTACTCCTACCACGCCGGCCCGGTCACCGTGCACGCCGGCCACCGCTGCGTACGGGTGTCCGGATCGGTGGGGGGCGGGTCGTACACGAGCGGCTGGATCCTGTGCTGAGACACTGACACCGCGCCAGGATTTCCCCGACTCCCCTGGTGTGCACCCGAGTTGCTCCGATAGCTTCCGGCGCACATCTGTCTCACAGGGGAGTGTGCATGCGCAAGGCGCTCAGATGGCTGCTCGCGCTCACGGTGTTCATCGGCACGCTGAGTACGGCGGGGGCGGCCACCGCGGCCCAGCCGGAGGCCACGAACACCACCACGAGCGGCACCGACACCGACATCAAGGACCGGCTCCTGGCCATCCCGGGCATGAGCCTCATAGAGGAGAAGCCCTACCCGGGATACCGCTTCTTCGTCCTGAACTACACCCAGCCGGTCGACCACCGCGACCCGGCCAAGGGCACCTTCCAGCAGCGGATCACCGTGCTGCACAAGGGAGTCGACCGCCCGACGGTCTTCTACACCGGCGGCTACAACGTCTCCACCACCCCGAGCCGCCGCGAGCCGACGCAGATCGTGGACGGCAACCAGGTCTCCCTGGAGTACCGGTTCTTCACCCCGTCCCGGCCGAGCCCGGCCGACTGGACCAAGCTCGACATCTGGCAGGCCGCCAGTGACCAGCACCGCCTCTTCCAGGCGCTGAAGCAGGTCTACACCCACAACTGGATCGCCACCGGCGGCTCCAAGGGCGGCATGACGGCGACGTACTACGAGCGCTTCTACCCGCGCGACATGGACGGCGTGGTCGCCTACGTCGCCCCCAACGACGTCGTGAACGACGAGGACTCCGCCTACGACCGCTTCTTCGCCTCCGTCGGCACCAAGGAGTGCCGCGACAAGCTGAACGCCGTGCAGCGCGAGGCGCTGGTGCGCCGCGAGCCGCTGGAGAAGAAGTACGCGCAGTACGCCGCCGACAACGGCTACACCTTCACCACCATCGGCAGCCTGGACCGGGCCTACGAGGCGGTCGTCCTCGACTACGTGTGGGGTTTTTGGCAGTACAGCCTGCTGAAGGACTGCGACACGATCCCCGCCGACGCCAAGAACGCCACCGACCAGGCGATCTGGGACTCCGTGGACACCATCTCCGGCTTCTCCGCCTACACCGACCAGGGCCTGGAGACCTACACGCCGTACTACTACCAGGCGGGCACGCAGCTGGGCGCGCCCACCATCCACTTCCCGTACATCGAGAAGAAGCTGATCCGCTACGGCTACCAGCCGCCGCGCAACTTCGTGCCGCGTTCCATCCCGATGCGGTTCCAGCCGTGGGCGATGCGGGACGTGGACACGTGGGTCCGCCACCACGCGGACCACATGCTCTACGTCTACGGGCAGAACGACCCGTGGGGCGCGGAGCGGTTCCGTCTCGGGCAGGGCGCACGGGACTCGTACGTCTTCACCGCCCCGGGTATGAACCACGGCGCGAACGTCGCGGGCCTCGTGCCGGACCAGAAGGCGCTCGCCACGGCCAGGATCCTGCAGTGGGCGGGGGTCGCCTCCCCGGCGGTCCAGGCCGACCCGGCGGCGGCCAGGCCGCTGGCCCGCCACGACGCGAAGCTGGACGCGCGGGACGTGGAGCGGAGGCAGGCGCTCAGGCCGTAGCACTCATGACGGCCGTGAGCGGCCAGGGCTGCGCCCGGGTTCACATCCTCCGGGCGCAGCCGACCGGGTCCGCCCCGCCGAGCTCGACGTACAGGGCGGTCGTGGGCGGGCACCGGTCCCGGGTGCGCACCGCGCGGACCACCTTGTACTCGGGTTTCCTGCGGCCCGTGCCGTCGCACGCGGTCTCCCGCACCTGGCCGCGGCCCGCGCCGTAGACGCAGTCGCCGACGACGGTGCGCGGGCCGCCCCCGCCGCCCGGGTCGCCAGGGTGCGGGGGCTCCAGGTTGCGCATGCAGGCGTAGCCCTGCGGGATCACACCGTCGCCGTCCTGGCCGGAGGCGGGCCGCTGGGCGCTGATGTGCAGCACGAAGTCGGTGTTCGCCGGGCACGGCGGGCCGCCGTCGGGGCTGCCGTCGTGGCGGGCGATCACCCGGGCCGCCGCGCGCTCGCTCGTGCAGGGCACCTCGGTGAAGCTCGTGGTGCCGAAGGAGCTGCACTCGCCGGTCCCGAGGAAGACGGCGCCGTAGCCGACGGGCCGCGACGCGGTCGCCGTGGGCCGGCCGTCCTGACCGGCGGAGCCGGAGGGAGCCCGCTGACACGCGGTCAGCAGGAACGCCAACAGCACCGGCACGGCGCACCCGACCCCCACGGCCCCACTCCTGCGCATCGTCATCCCCCCGGGTCCGCCCCGTCCAGCGTGGCCCGCCGCAGCGGGGCCACGCCAGACATGTCGGGTTGTTCGGGCCGTTCGGGGGTGGTGCGCCGGGTGCGCTGCGTACGTCCCGTACGTCCGCTGCGCGAGCCCGGCTAGTAGGACAGGCCGTACCCGATGGGGTACAGGACCTGCGTCGGATCGTCCGCCCGCTGCACGGGCACCGGCAGCTTGCCGCGCGGATCGACCCGGCCGGCGATCACACGGGCGGCGGCGCGCACTTCCACGTCGGTCCAGGAGTAGGCCGCGAGGAAGGCGGGCACGGAGGGGAGCTGGGCGACGTCGTACG
>NZ_JBEXZD010000119.1:0-24657 GCF_040628575.1 Streptomyces sp. NPDC006393 | reverse complement strand
GCCGCGGGCACGTACGACGATCACCGTATCCTCGCCCGCACCAGTGATCAGATGACGCCGCGGATCGCCGTCTCGAAGCCCTCCACGTGGCCGGCGGCGAGCGCCCGGGCCTTCTCCGCGTCGCGGTCGACGACGGCGCGCAGCAGTGGTCCGTGCTCGTGCACATGTCCCGCGAGTCCCGGCAGCCGGTCGAGGAAGAGGCACCAGATGCGTGTGGCCAGGTTGTCGTACCTGATCAAGGTGTCCTCGAGGTAGGGGTTGCGGGTGGCGGCGTAGATCGCTCGATGCAGGGTCATGTCGAGCCGGATCAGGTCGTCGTCGCTGTCCGAGGACTTCGCCAGCAGCGTGAGCAGCCGGGTGAGTTCGGCGCGGTCGGCCTCGCTCGCCCGTTCGGCGGCCAGGCCCGCGGCGAGGGGCTCGAGCTGGAGGCGTACCTCGGAGATGTGGCCGAGATCGGCGATCTGCACCTCGGTGGCGAAGGTGCCGCGCCGGGGGTAGGCGACGATGAGGCGTTCGTGCTCCAGCCGCTTGAGTGCCTCGCGGACCGGGGTGCGCCCGAAGCCGAGTTCGGCGGCGATCCGGTCGTCGTTGACCGGTTCCCCGGGCCGGATCCGGAGGGTCACCAGACGGTCCGCGATGGCGCGATAGGCCTGGTCGGCCAGCGTTCCCGGTCTCTCGGCGGCGAAGGTCGACGACGTCACACCCACATCCTCCCTTGACGTGGCCCGATTCACCCTCCTAGCGTATCGCAACGCGACGATTGATATATCAGTTGCATGTCAGTCTCCCGTCAGTCGACGACTAGTCGTCCGGTTCCGTTCGAGGGAGTTCCCATGACTGTCCCCATTCCCGACCCGCGGGCGGCCCGCTCCGCGGTCCTCGGCGCCCGGCTCCCCGACCTCGATCCCGAGATCGCCGCGGCGATCGAGGCGGAGCTGGCACGCCAGCGCGGCACGCTGGAGATGATCGCGAGCGAGAACTTCGCGCCGCTCGCGGTGATGCAGGCCCAGGGCTCGGTGCTGACCAACAAGTACGCCGAGGGATATCCCGGGCGCCGCTACTACGGCGGCTGCGAGCACGTCGACGTCATCGAGCGGCTCGCCGTCGAACGCGTCAAGGAGCTGTTCGGCGCCGAAGCCGCCAACGTGCAGCCCCACTCCGGCGCGCAGGCCAACGCCGCCGTCATGGCCGCCCTCCTCCAGCCCGGTGACACGATCCTGGGGCTCGACCTCGCGCACGGCGGACACCTCACCCACGGCATGCGGATCAACTTCTCCGGGCGCCTGTACGACGTGGTGGCCTACCAGGTCGGCGAGCAGGACCACCGCATCGACATGGAGCAGGTCCGCAAGCTCGCCCACGAGCACCGGCCCAAGCTGATCGTGGCCGGCTGGTCCGCCTACCCCCGCCATCTCGACTTCGCGGCGTTCCGCCGTATCGCCGACGAGGTCGGCGCCTACCTGATGGTCGACATGGCCCACTTCGCCGGCCTGGTCGCCGCGGGCCTGCACCCCTCACCGGTCCCGCACGCCCACGTGGTGACCACGACCACCCACAAGACCCTCGGCGGCCCCCGCGGCGGAGTGATCCTTTCCACCGCCGACCTCGCCAAGAAGATCAACTCCTCGGTCTTCCCCGGGCAGCAGGGCGGCCCGCTGGAACACGTCATCGCGGCGAAGGCCGTGGCCTTCAAGATGGCCGCCCAGCCGGAGTTCGCCGACCGTCAGCGCCGCACCCTGGAAGGCGCCGCCATCCTCGCCCGGCGGCTGCTCGCCGAGGACACCGAGGCCGCCGGCGTCAGCGTGCTCACCAAAGGCACGGACGTGCACCTGGTCCTGGTGGACCTGCGAAACTCCGAGCTCGACGGCAGGCAGGCCGAGGACCGGCTCCACCGGATCGGCATCACCGTCAACCGCAACGCCGTCCCCTTCGACCCGCGCCCGCCCATGGTCAGCTCCGGCGTCCGCATCGGCACCCCCGCCCTGGCCGCCCGCGGCTTCGGCGCCGAGGAGTTCACGGAGGTCGCCGACATCATCGCGACGGCCTTCCTGCCCGGCTTCGACGACCAGGTGGCCGCCGCCCTGCGCGCACGCGTGAGGGTCCTGACCGAGCGCTTCCCGCTGTATCCCGTCGACCCGCACCTCGCGGCCCAGGAAGGTGCTCAGTGATGCACCCGTACGACAACACTCCCTCCACACCCGGTGACGTCCTGCCCGACCATCCGGACTTCCTGTGGCGCAACCCCGACCCCAAGCCGTCGTACGACGTGATCGTCGTCGGTGGCGGCGGGCACGGCCTGGCCACCGCCTACTACCTCGCCAAGAACCACGGCATCACCAATATCGCGGTCCTGGAGAAGGGCTGGCTGGCGGGCGGCAACATGGCCCGCAACACCACCATCATCCGCTCCAACTACCTCTGGGACGAGAGCTCCGGCATCTACGAGCACTCGCTGAAGCTGTGGGAGACCCTCGAGGAGGACCTCGACTACCCGATCCTGTTCAGCCAGCGCGGCGTCCTGAACCTCGCCCACAGCCTCCAGGACGTCCGCGACAGCAGGCGCCGCGTCTACGCCAACCAGCTCAACGGCATCGACGCCGAATGGCTGGAGCCCGAGGAGGTCGCCGAGGTCTGCCCCATCGTCAACATCTCGCCGGACGTTCGCTACCCGGTGCTCGGCGCGACCTACCAGCCGCGGGCCGGCATCGCCAAGCACGACTACGTCGCCTGGGGCTTCGCCCGCCGCGCCGACGAGTACGGCATCGACCTGATCCAGGACTGCGAGGTCACCGGCCTCGACATCGACCACGGCCGGGTGACCGGGGTGCGGACCACCCGGGGCCGTATCGCCGCCGGAAAGGTCGCCCTCGCGGCGGCGGGCCACTCCTCGGTGCTGGCCGCCATGGCCGGCCTGCGGCTGCCGCTGCAGAGCCACCCGCTCCAGGCGCTGGTCTCCGAACTCCTCGAACCCGTGCACCCGACCGTCGTCATGTCGAACGCCGTCCATGTATACGTCTCCCAGGCCCACAAGGGCGAACTCGTCATGGGCGCCGGCATCGACAGCTACAACGGCTACGGACAGCGCGGCTCCTTCCACATCCTGGAACGCCAGATGGCCGCCGCACTGGAGCTCTTCCCCGTGTTCGCCCGGGCCCACATGCTGCGCACCTGGGCCGGCATCGTCGACGTCACCCCGGACGCCTCACCCATCGTCGGCCTCACCCCCGTCGAGAACCTGTACCTCAACTGCGGCTGGGGCACCGGCGGCTTCAAGGCCACCCCAGGCGTCGGCTGGGCCTACGCGCACACCATCGCCACCGGCCAGCCGCACCCCTACAACGCCCCCTTCACCCTCGACCGCTTCACCACCGGCGCCCTGGTCGACGAACACGGCGCGGCCGCCGTCGCCCACTGACCACCGCCCCAGCCAAGGAGACCGACATGCAGCTCATCACCTGCCCCTGGTGCGGTGTGCGCGAAGAGATCGAGTTCCACTACGGCGGCCAGGCGCACATCGCCTACCCCGAGGACCCCTACGCGCTCGACGACGAGCAGTGGGCCCAGTACGTGTTCTTCCGCGACAACCCCAAGGGCCCGTTCGCCGAGCGGTGGGTGCACGCGGCCGGCTGCCGGCGCTGGTTCAACGCCGTGCGCGACACCGCCACCCACGAGTTCCTCGCGGTCCACGACATCCGCGCCCAGCACCCCCTCACCACCACCGGCACCGCACCCGCCGCACACCGGCGCAAGGGCCAGGAGACCAGCCGATGACCAACGCGTTCCGCGCCCGCGGCCACGGTCACATCGACCGCGACACCACCCTCGGGTTCACCTTCGACGGCCGGACCTACACCGGCCATCCCGGCGACACCCTCGCCTCGGCGCTGCTCGCCAACGGAGTGCACCACGTGGCGAGCAGCAACAAGTACGGAAGGCCGCGCGGCATCCTGGCCGCCGGCGTCGAAGAGCCCAACGCCCTCGTGCAGATCGAGGCCCCCTTCCCCGAACCCATGCTCACGGCCACCACCGTGGAGCTGTACGACGGCCTCGTCGCCCGCGGCCTGTCCGGCCAGGGCCGCCTGAGCGGCGAGCCGGACCCGGCGCGCTACGACACCATGCACGCCCACTGCGACCTGCTGGTCGTCGGCGCCGGCCCGGCCGGTCTCGCCGCCACGCTGACGGCCGCCAGGGCCGGAGCCCGCGTGATCCTGGTCGACGAACTGCCGCAGCCCGGCGGCTGCTTGCTCGGCAGCCGGGAACCGCTCGACGGCAGGCCCGCGACCGAGTGGGTCAGCGACGTCGTCGCGGAACTCGGCACCTGCCCCGACGTCCGGGTACTGCGGCGCACCACGGCCTTCGGCCACTACGACGACGGACTCGTCCTGGCCCTGGAGAAGCGCACCGACCACCTTGGCGCCTCGGCGCCCGCCCACATCTCGCGGCAGCGCGTCTGGCGCATCCGCGCCAGGCAGGTCGTGTACGCCACCGGCGCCTACGAGCGTCCGGTCGCCTTCGACGACAACGACCGGCCCGGCATCATGCTGGCCGGCGCGGCGCGCACCTACCTCAACCGCTTCGGCGTCCTGCCCGGACAGCAGGCCGTCGTGTTCACCACTAACGACAGCGCCTACCCGGCAGCGCTCGAACTGGCCGACGCCGGCGTACGGGTCGCGGCGGTGATCGACGCCCGCGACGACGTGCCCGCGCACTGGCGCACCGCCTGCGACGAGCGCGGCATCGACCTCCGCGCGGGCCACGTCGTCACCGGAACCAGCGGCGTCGAACGCGTCTCCCGGGCCCATGTCGCCCCCTTCGGGCAGGGCCGACTCGGCGACCGGCAGGGAATCGACTGCGATCTGCTGCTCGTCTCCGGCGGCTGGAACCCGGCCGTGGCCCTGTTCAGCCAGGCTCGCGGCAGCCTCCGGTACGACGCCGGGATCGGCGCCTTCGTCCCCGCCCAGGACCTGGACGGCGTCCGCACGGCGGGATCGGCCACGGGGACGTTCACCCTGGCCGGCTGTCTCGCCGACGGCGCGGACGCCGCCCGGCGGGCCCTGTCGGCGCTCGGCACGACCGGCCCGACGATCGCTCTGCCGGCCACGACCCCCCTTCCGGACACGGCGCCCACCCGTGTGCTGTGGCGGGTCCCGAGCCCGCGCGACGGGCAGGACGGCGCCCACCAGTTCGTCGACCTGCAACGCGACGCCCTCGTCTGCGACGTACTGCGCGCGACAGGGGCGGGCCTGAGGTCGGTCGAACACGTCAAGCGCTACACCACGATCGGCACCGCCCACGACCAGGGACGCACCTCCGGTGTGATGACGTCCGGCATCGTCGCCGAGGCGCTCGGCGTGGACGTCGCCGACCTCGGCACCATGCGCCTGCGTCCGCCCGCCGTCCCCGTGGCCTTCGCCGCGCTCGCGGGCCGCAACCGCGGGGAGCTGTTCGACCCGGTCCGGGTGACCGCCCTGCACCCCTGGCACGTCGAGCACGGCGCCCTGTTCGAGAACGTCGGCCAGTGGAAGCGCCCTTGGTACTACCCCCGGGCGGACGAGAACATGGAGGAGGCGGTGCTGCGCGAGTGCCGGGCCGCCCGCACCGGCGTCGCCCTCATGGACGGCTCCACCCTCGGCAAGATCGACGTGCAGGGCCCGGACGCCGGCGTACTGCTGGACCAGCTCTACACGAACATGATGAGCAACCTGAAGGTGGGCCGGATCCGCTACGGCGTGATGTGCGGCGTCGACGGCATGGCCCTCGACGACGGCACCGTCATCCGGGTGGCCGAGCAGGAGTTCCTGCTCACCACGACCACCGGCAACGCCGCCAGGATCCTCGAGTGGATGGAGGAGTGGCTACAGACGGAGTGGCCCGACCTGCGGGTGCACCTCACCTCCGTCACCGAGCACTGGGTGACCATCCCCCTGGTCGGCCCCCGCTCCCGCGAGGTGCTCGCCCTGGTGGCCCCCGGCCTGGACGTCGACAACGACGCCTTCCCGTTCATGTCCTGGCGCGACGCGGACGTCGCCGGCATCCCGGCGCGGGTGTGCCGCATCAGCTTCTCCGGCGAACTCGCCTACGAGATCAACGTTCCCGCCTGGCACGGCATCACCGTCTGGAAGGCCCTGCTCGAGGCGGGCAGCCCCTTCGGCATCACCCCGTACGGCACCGAGACCATGCACGTGCTGCGCGCCGAGAAGGCCTACCCGATCATCGGCCAGGACACCGACGGCACCATCACACCCCAGGACCTCGGCATGTCGTGGGTGGTGTCCAAGAAGAAGCCCGACTTCATCGGCAAGCGGTCCTTCTCCCGCCGGGAGAACCAGCGCGAGGACCGCAAGCAGCTGGTGGGCCTGCTACCCGCCGACGAACAGCTGCTGCTGCCCGAAGGCGCCCAGATCATCGCCACCAGCGACATCCCGGCACCGCCGGTCCCCATGCTGGGCCATGTCACCTCCAGCTACCGCAGCGACGCCCTGCGGCGCACGTTCGCCCTGGCCCTCGTGCGCTCCGGAACCCGGCGCATCGGCGAGACCCTCTACGTCCCGCTGGACGGCCGGACGATCCCGGTGACCGTGACCGACCCCGTGCTCTTCGACAAGGAGGGAACTCGCCGTGACGGTTGAGACCCCCACGCGCTTCAGCCCGCTCGCCGCGTGGCAGGACACCCTGGCGCAGCTGCCCACCGGGATGCAGACCCGGGAACTGCCCTGCCTGACCCAGCTCACCCTGCGGGTGGAGCCCGGCAGCACCGCGGCCAAGGCCGTCGAGGCCGCCCTGGACATCACCCTGCCGGGCCCCGTGAGCGCCGAGATGTCGGGCGACGTCAAGGCGCTGTGGATGGGCCCGGACGAATGGCTGCTGGTCGCCCCCACCGGGTCGGCCGGCGACCTCATCGGCCGGCTGCGGGCGGCCATCGGCGACGAGTTCGCCACCGTCACCGACGTCTCGGCACAGCGCACGACGCTGGCGCTGTCCGGGGACCTGGTCCGCACGGTGCTGGCCCAGGGCTGCGCCATCGACCTGGATCCGCGGGTGACGCCCGTCGGCTCGTGTCTGAACACACTGCTGGCACAGGCGCCGGTCACCCTGGTCGTACGCGGCGAGGCGGCCGCCGGCGTCTGGCTGCTGGTCCGCTCCTCGTTCGCGCCCTACCTGGCCGCCTGGCTCGTCGACGCCTGCACGGAACACCGGGGCAGCAGCGGATGACCATCAGTGTCTTCGACATGTTCAAGGTCGGCATCGGGCCCTCCAGCTCCCACACCGTGGGCCCGATGCGCGCGGCGCACTCCTTCGCACACGCCCTGGAACAGGAGGGCCTGCTGGAGGCGACGAGCCGCGTCCACGTCGAGCTCTTCGGCTCACTCGGTGCCACCGGCCACGGCCACGGCAGTGTGAAGGCGGTCGTCCTGGGGCTGGAGGGCGAGACTCCCGAACTCGTCGACCCGGCCGTCGCCGAACCGACGATGGAGCGCGTCCACGCGACGCGGAGCCTGCGCCTGCTGGGCAAGCACTCCATCGCCTTCCCCCTCGACGACGACGTGGTGCTGCACCGCGGCAAGCGGCTGGCCTACCACTCCAACGCGATGACCTTCCAGGCCACCGCCGCCGACGGCCGCCGCCTGGCCGCGCGCACGTACTACTCCGTCGGCGGCGGTTTCGTGCTGGACGACACGGAGACGGGCACCGCGCGCATCGCCCCGGACACCACACCGGTGCGCCACCCGTTCACCACCGGCGCCGAGCTGCTGGCCCACACACGGGCCACCGGCCTGCCGATCAGCTCGATCATGATGGCCAACGAACTGTCCTGGCGCAGCGAGGACGCCGTCCGCGCCGGACTGCTGCACATCTGGTCGGTGATGCGGGAGTGCGTACGCCAGGGCTGCGCCCGGGACGGCGTGCTGCCCGGCGGGCTCAAGGTGCGCCGCCGTGCGGCCGCCCTGCACCGCAAGCTCCGGGCGGCGGACGCCGAGACCGAGACGGACTCCCTGTACGCCATGGAGTGGGTCACCCTGTACGCGCTCGCGGTCAACGAGGAGAACGCCGCAGGCGGCCGGGTGGTGACGGCTCCGACGAACGGCGCGGCCGGCATCGTGCCGGCGGTGCTGCACTACTACGAGCGTTTCGTGCGCGGCGCCGGCCCGGACGGCGTCGTCCGCTCCCTGCTGACGGCGGCGGCCATCGGTGTGCTGTTCAAGGAGAACGCCTCGATCTCCGGCGCCGAGGTGGGCTGCCAGGGCGAGGTCGGCTCCGCCTGTGCGATGGCCGCCGCAGGCCTCGCCGAGGTGCTCGGAGCGACCCCGGAGCAGGTGGAGAACGCCGCGGAGATCGGCATCGAGCACAACCTCGGGCTGACGTGCGATCCGGTCGGCGGTCTCGTTCAGATCCCCTGCATCGAACGCAACGCGGTGGCCGCCCTGAAGGCCATCACCGCGGCCCGGATGGCCCTGCACGGTGACGGCACCCACCATGTCTCCCTCGACCAGGCGGTCAAGACCATGCGGGAGACCGGAGCCGACATGAAGGACAAGTACAAGGAGACCGCCCGCGGCGGTCTCGCCCTCAACGTCGTCGAGTGCTGAGGAGCCGTCCATGCACAGCGAGTTCGTCCTCACCCTCAGCTGCCCCGAGCGCCCCGGCATCCTGCACGCCGTGACGTCGTTCCTGCTGGGGCACGGCTGCGACATCACCGAGCACCAGCAGTTCGACGACGCCGACCACGGCATCGTGTTTTTGCGCACCGCCTTCACCACCTCCAACACCGGGCCCACCGGGCTCACCCTGGACGGCCTGCGGGACGCGTTCGCCCCCGTGGCCGCCGAGTTCGCGATGGACTGGCAGCTCAGGGACTCCGCGGTCAAACCGCGCGTGCTGGTGATGGTGTCGAAGTTCGACCACTGCCTGGCCGACCTCCTCTACCGGTGGCGCAGCGGCGCGCTGGACGCCGAGATCGTCCTGGTGGCCTCCAACCATCCCGACCTGAAGCCGCTGGCCGCGGCCGAGAACGTGCCGTTCGAGCACATCCCGGTCACCGCCGCCACCAAGCCGGAGGCGGAAGCCCGGCTGCTGGCCCTCGTCGAGGAGCACCGCGTCGATCTCGTCGTCCTCGCCCGCTACATGCAGGTGCTCTCCGACGACCTGTGCAAGCGGCTGGAAGGCCGGGCCATCAACATCCACCACTCCTTCCTGCCGAGCTTCGCCGGAGCCAAGCCCTACCACCAGGCCCACCGCCGCGGCGTGAAGCTCGTCGGCGCCACCGCCCACTACGTCACCGCGGACCTGGACGAAGGGCCGATCATCGAGCAGGAGATCATCCGCGTCGATCACCGCGCCGGTCCGGACCGGCTCGTCACCGTCGGCCGCGACGCCGAACGCCTGGCGCTTGCCCGCGCCGTCAACTGGCACTGCCAGGGCCGCATCCTGCTCCACGGCAACCGGACCGTGGTCTTCAGCTGACCCCGGCGCCCGATCCGGCGCCCGCCCGGCCCGGCGCCCGGCGCCCGGCGGCCGACCGGGCGCCCCGCGTCCGCACGGCAGAGCGTGCGACGCGGGGCGGCGCAGCATGCCGCGGGCACGACACAGCGTGTCCCGGCAGCGGGGCGAGAGGGCGGCGGAACGGGAGTCGGTGCACCCCCTCCCGCCGCCCTCACCGCGGCGTATCCGCCGACGGCGCGCACACGGCCGCCCCGCGCCGCCGTCCCTCACGACGACCGCCCGCAGAACAACCTGTTCCGAACATGTCCCACCTTCCTCCGACTGTTAGGGATCCATGAGCGTGCAACGGACCACGGTGAAGCAGACGCCCAGCGATGCCCCCACCGACGGCCTCAGAGCCGGCCTGAAGAACAGGCACCTGTCCATGATCGCGATCGGCGGTGTCATCGGCGCCGGCCTGTTCGTCGGATCCGGCTCGGGCATCGCCGCCGCCGGGCCGGGCATCCTGATCTCCTATGCCCTGGTCGGGGCGCTGGTCGTCCTCGTGATGCGGATGCTCGGCGAGATGGCCGCCGCCCACCCGACCTCCGGCTCCTTCTCCGCCTACGCGGACCGGGCGCTCGGTCGCTGGGCCGGGTTCTCCATCGGCTGGCTCTACTGGTTCTTCTGGGTCGTGGTGATGGCGGTCGAGGCGACCGCCGGGGCCGTGATCCTCGAAGGGTGGATACCGGCCGTCCCCCAGTGGGCCTGGGCGCTGATCGTGATGGTCGTGCTCACGGCGACCAACCTCGCCTCGGTCGGCAGCTACGGCGAGTTCGAGTTCTGGTTCGCCGGCATCAAGGTCGTCGCCATCGCCTCCTTCATCGTGATCGGCGCCCTCGCCCTCCTCGGCGTCCTGCCCGGCTCGCGCCCGGAGACCGCCGGGCTGGCCAACCTGACCGCCCACGGCGGCTTCCTGCCGCACGGCCCCGGCGCCATCCTCACCGGCGTACTGCTGGTGGTCTTCTCCTTCATGGGCAGCGAGATCGTCACCCTCGCCGCCGGTGAGTCGCAGCACCCCCAGCGCGCCGTCAGCAAGGCCACCAACAGTGTCATCTGGCGGATCGCCGTCTTCTACCTCGGTTCGGTGTTCGTCGTCGTCACCCTGCTGCCGTGGAACGACACGTCCATCCTCGAGCGCGGCTCCTACGTCGCCGCACTCGACGCGATCGGCATCCCGCACGCCGGCCAGATCATGGACGTCATCGTCCTCACCGCCGTCCTCTCCTGTCTCAACTCCGGCCTCTACACCGCCTCGCGCATGGCGTTCTCCCTCGGGCGCCGGGGTGACGCCCCCGCGTCCTTCGCCCGCACCAGCGCACGCGGCGTCCCGAGGGCGGCGATTCTCGCCTCCGTCGCCTTCGGTTTCCTCGCCGTCTTCTTCAACTACGAGTGGCCGGACACGGTCTTCGCCTTCCTGCTCAACGCCTCCGGAGCCGTGGCCCTCTTCGTCTGGCTCGTCATCTGTTTCACCCAGCTGCGGATGCGGCGCATCATCCTCCAGGAGAACCCGGACCGTCTCGTCGTCAGGATGTGGCTGTTCCCCTACCTGACCTGGGTGACGATCGCCGTGATCACATTCGTGCTGCTCTACATGCTCACCGAACCCTCCGCCCGCGAGCAGCTGATCTTCTCCGCACTGGTCGCCGCGCTCGTGATCGCCATCGCCCTCGTCCGCGACCTGCTCGGCGGCCACCGGAGCGATAAGACGGCCAAACCGTAGCGATACGGCAGCGAAGCCGGAGCAACTCACATCGGAAAATCAGTTCACTCACAACGGAAACATCTGTTGGACAGCTTTCCGGATGCCTCGGAGGATGTTTCCCGCGGTAGCACAGTCGACGCGACACCGGGATGGACTACCGCCTGAGTGGAGGCTGACATGCCGAGTGAAGAGACCGAAGTAGTCGTCGTCGGGGCCGGCCAGGCCGGCGTGGCGATGAGCGAGCACCTGGGAGCCCATGGCATACCGCACATCGTCCTGGAGCGGCACCGGATCGCCGAGCGCTGGCGCTCGGAGCGATGGGACTCCCTGGTCGCCAACGGGCCCGCGTGGCACGACCGTTTCCCGGGGCTGGAGTTCTCCGACGTCGACCCGGACGGCTTCGCGTCGAAGGAACAGGTCGCGGACTACTTGGTCGCCTATGCCGAGAAGGTCGGCGCCCCGATCCGCAGCGGTGTCGAGGTGACCGAAGTGCGCCGGCACGCCGGCCGGCCCGGCTTCCGGGTCGAAACCTCGCAGGGCTCGCTCGACGCGCGATTCGTCGTGGCCGCGACCGGACCGTTCCAGCGGCCCGTGATCCCGCCCGTCGTCCCCGACGGCGCCGTGCCCGTGCAGATCCACTCCAGCGGGTACCGCAACCCGGAGCAGCTGCCCGAGGGCGCGGTCCTCGTGGTCGGGGCCGGCTCCTCGGGCGTCCAGATCGCCGACGAACTGCGCCGCTCCGGCCGCAGGGTCCTCCTCTCCGTCGGACCGCACGACCGTCCTCCCCGCCAGTACCGCGGACGTGACTTCTGCTGGTGGCTCGGAGTGCTCGGGATCTGGGACGCGGAGACGCCTCCCCAGGGCGCCGAACACGTCACCATCGCGGTCAGCGGCGCCCGCGGCGGCCACACCGTGGACTTCCGGGCCCTGGCCGCCGCCGGCATCGAACTCGTCGGCATGACCGCGTCCTACGACGGCGGCCTCCTGCGCTTCGCGCCGGATCTCGCCACGAACATCGCGCTCGGCGACGCCAAGCACCTCGCGTTCCTGAAGGCGGCCGACGAGTACATCGAGCGCAACGGGCTGGACCTCCCCGAGGAGCCGGAAGCCCACGTCCTCGGGCCGGACCCGGACTGCGTGACCAGCCCCCTGCTGGAGCTGGACCTGGCCGAGGCCGGCGTCACCTCGATCGTCTGGGCGACGGGCTTCGCCGCCGACTACGGCTGGCTCCAGGTCGACGCCTTCGACGAGAACGGCCGCCCGAGCCATCGGCGAGGAGTGTCCTCCGAGCCCGGCGTCTACTTCCTGGGCCTGCCCTGGCTGTCCCGCCGCGGGTCCAGCTTCATCTGGGGCGTCTGGCACGACGCCCGGCATGTCGCCGACCACATCGCGACCCAGCGGGGCTATCTCGCGTACGGCACCAGCGACCGGCCCGCCGCCGCGCAGGCGACCGGAAAGAACTGAAGGAGCAGAGAATGACGTCCACGAGCGGGGGCCGCCAGGCGAAGGCCCCGATCGTCGCCGGCGGGCACACCCGGATCCGTCCGTTCAACACGCGCGACACCTATCCCGAGCAGAACCTCGACAACGACCTCTGCCAGGCCGTCGTCGCCGGCGACACCGTGTATGTCCGGGGTCAGATCGGCCAGGACCTCGACACCAGCGAGTCCGTGGGCATCGGCGACGCCGAGTCGCAGGCCGAGCAGGCCATGGCCAACATCAAGATGCTGCTCGAGGAAGCGGGCAGCCGCATGGAACACCTCGTCAAGCTGACGATCTATCTGATCGACCCGCGCTACCGCGAAGCGGTGTACCGCACCGTGGGCCGCTGGACGAAGGGCGTGCACCCCATCTCCACCGGCCTGGTGGTCTCCGCCCTCGCCCGCCCGGAGTGGCTGTGCGAGATCGACGCGATCGCCGTGATCCCCGAGGAGGACCGGGCATGACCATGTCCCTGGTGGTGCGCGACGGCGGGCGGTTCGGCATCGTGGTCAGCTCGTCGTCCCCGTCGGTCGCGGCCCGGGTCGCCCATCTGCGCCCCGGACTCGGCGCGGCGGCCTCGCAGAACGTCACCGACCCCACGCTCGGCACGAGCCTGCTGGAGCAGCTGGCCGACCACGGCGACGCGGAACGCGCCCTGGCCGACGTCATCGGCGCGGCGCGCAACGCGAAGACCATCGAGTACCGGCAGCTCACCGTGCTGGGCCGCTGCGGCCCCGGGTTCGCGTACAGCGGCTCGCGGACGCTCGGCAAGCACGCCTCGGCCACCGCGGACGGCGCGGTGGCGGCCGGCAACATGCTGGCCGACGAGCACGTCCCCGGCGTTCTCCTCGACGCCTACGCCGCGGCCTCCGGGGAGCTGGAGGAGCGCCTGCTCGCCGCCCTGAAGGCCGGCGTCGCGGCAGGCGGCGAGGAGGGTCCGCTGTACTCCGCGGGCCTGGCGGTCGTCGCCGACGTGGACTGGCGGGTGACCGACCTGCGGGTGGACTGGGCCGACGATCCCGTGGACCGGCTCGGTGAACTCCTCGACGTCTGGCTGCCGCAGCGGGACGACTACGTGCGGCGCGGACTCGACCCCGCCTCCGCTCCCTCCTACGGCGTTCCGGGCGACCTGTGACGGGCGCGCTGAAAGCGGCCGCCCGGCGGGCCGTCGACCGTCGTGCCGAGGAGCTGATCGGCCTCTCCGAGCGGCTGCACGCCGACCCGGAGACCGCCTGGGAGGAGCACCGGGCCGCCGCCGCCGTACCGGAACTGCTGGACCGCGCCGGATTCGACGTCACCTCCTCCTACCTGGGACTCGACACCGCCTTTCACGCCCGGTTCGGCAGCGGGCCGGTGCGGATCGCGCTGTGTGCCGAGTACGACGCGCTGCCCGGTCTCGGCCACGCGTGCGGCCACAACCTCATCGCCGCGTCCTCGGTGGGGGCCGCGCTCGGCCTGGCCGCCGTCGCCGACGACGCCGGCCTCTCCGTCGAGGTCTACGGCACCCCGGCCGAGGAAGGCGGCGGCGGCAAGATCGAGATGCTCGACCGCGGTGCCTTCGCCGGGGTGGATCTGGCGATGATGGTGCACCCGGCGCCGGTCGACGTCGCCGAGGCCCGGCCGTTCGCGGTCAGCCACTCCAAGGTCACCTACACCGGGAAGTCCGCGCACGCCGCGGCCTATCCGGAGGCCGGGGTGAACGCGGCCGACGCCTTCACCGTGGCCCAGGTCGCGATCGGCCTGCTGCGCCAGCAGCTGCCGGCCTCGGCCCGGGTGCACGGCGTGGTCACCCACGCCGGGGACGCCCCGAACGCCATCCCGGAGCGGTCGGCCGGCCGGTGGTACGTGCGGGCGGAGACCCTCGCCGAACTGGCCGAGCTGGAGCCACGGGTCATGCGCGCCTTCGAGGCCGGTGCCCTCGCGACCGGCTGCGAGCTGGAGATCGAACCGGAGAGCAAGCCGTACGCGGAGTTCCGCACGGACGAGAGCGCCCTCGGGCACTACCGCGCGAACGCCCTCGCCCTGGGCCGTCAGTTCGCGCCGCCCGGCCAGGCCGCCCGGATGAATCGCGCCTCCACCGACATGGGCAACGTCTCGCAGGTGGTGCCGGCCATCCACCCCTACATCGGCATCGGGTCCCTGCCCGCCACCAACCACCAGCACGAGTTCGCCGCGTACTGCGTGGGCGGGACGGCACAGCGGGCCCTGCTCGACGGGGCGATCGCGCTGGCCTGGACCGGCGTGGACCGAAGCGCGCCGGCCGGGGGAGACCGCGACGCGCCGGCGGGGGACGGCCCCAGTGCGCCCGCCGGGGGAGCGGCGGCATGAGGAGGACGGGCGCCGCCATGACCGGGCGCAGCGGTCGCGTGCGCTGCGAGGGCCTGCGAGACGTTCGGCCCCGCGGCGGCGGGTGCGGCGCGGAGGCGACCGCTGCCTCCGCCGCCGTCCCCGGCCCCGGGCGGTACGCCCTGACGGGCGGCGCACTCGGCCGGGTGCGGCCGGACCCGACCCCCGGGGTCACGGCGTCCGGGGCGTGTCCGCTCCGCATTCCCGCCACCGCCAAAACCCGTTCCCGTCCGTCGTCCACCGGCCCCCTCGATCCCCGACGACCCCGAGGACACCGATGTCCCTGACTTCCGGCAACCAGCGCACCGCCCCGGCGGACCACGAGCACCGCACGGAGCACCGGCACCCCACGGAGCACCGGCACCCCACGGAGCACCGGCACCGCACGGAGCACGACATGCTCGGCGACGTCGACGTGCCGGCGGACGCCTACTACGGCGCGCACACCGCCCGGGCGGTGGCCAACTTCCCGATCACCGGGGAGACACTCGCCGCCCGGCCGCACCTGATCGGCGCCCTGGCGGCGGTGAAACAGGCCGCGGCCCGTGCCAACGCCGAGGTCGGCGCCCTGGACCCCGCACTGGCCTCGGCGATCGCGGACGCCTGCGCCGAGATCCGCGGCGGTGCGCTGCGGGAGCAGTTCGTGGTCGACCTCATCCAGGGCGGCGCGGGCACGTCGACCAACATGAACGCCAACGAGGTCATCGCCAATCGCGCCCTGGAACTGCTCGGGCGGCACCGGGGCGAGTACGAGGTCGTGCACCCCCTCGACCACGTCAACCTCGGACAGAGCACCAACGACGTGTATCCGACCGCGGTGAAACTGGCGCTGGACACGCACATCGCCGAACTGCTCGTCGCCCTGGCCGGCTTGCGCGAGGCCTTCGCCGCCAAGGCCGCCGAGTTCGCCGACGTGCTGAAGATGGGGCGCACCCAGTTGCAGGACGCCGTACCCATGACGCTCGGCCAGGAGTTCGGGGCGTTCGCCGCCACCCTCGCCGAGGACGAGCAGCGGCTCTCGGAGGCCAGGCTGCTGCTGCACGAGCTGAACCTCGGCGGCACGGCGATCGGCACCGGACTCAACGCCCGCCCCGGGTACCGGGAGCGCGCCATCGCGTACCTGCGCCGGCTGACCGGCATGGCGACCCTGGTGTCCTCACCCGACCTCATCGAGGCCACCCAGGACGTCGGCGTCTTCGTCCAGCTGTCCGGCGTGCTCAAGCGCATCGCCGTGAAACTGTCCAAGATCTGCAACGATCTGCGGCTGCTGTCCTCGGGGCCGCAGGCCGGTCTCGGCGAGATCGACCTCCCCGCACGACAGGCCGGATCGTCCATCATGCCGGGCAAGGTCAATCCGGTGATCCCCGAGGCGGTCAACCAGATCGCGTTCGAGGTCATCGGCAACGACGTGACCGTCACCCTCGCCGCCGAGGGCGGCCAGCTCCAGCTCAACGCCTTCGAGCCGGTCATCTACCGGAGCCTGAGCGCCGGCCTCGACCACCTCACCGCGGGGATCGGCGTCCTCACCGAACACTGTGTGCGCGGCATCACCGCCAACCGCCGCCGGCTGGCGCAGACCGTCGCCGCCTCCACCGGAGTGGTCACCGCGCTCAGCCCCGCACTCGGCTACGAGACCGCCTGCGCCATCGCGCTGGAGGCCCATCACACCGGCCGGCCCGCGCTCGACCTCGTACGCGAGCGCGAGTTGCTCACCGAGGCGGAACTGCGCGAGCTCACCACTCCCGCCTCCCTGACCGGCCTGCCCGCGGTCTGAGCCACGGCACCGGATTCTCCGTCCCTCTCCCCAAGGAGGCGCGCATGCGCACCCGTAACACCGCCGCCACGACGACCGAAGCCACGACGACCGAAGGCACGGCGACCGACGCCGCGGTGGCCACCGACGCGGTCGCACTGCGCAGGAGCGTCGCCGCGGGAGCCGTCGGCGTGTTCGTGCACTGGTTCGACTGGGCTGCCTACGCCTATCTCGCCGGTACCGTCGCCACGGTCTTCTTCCCCGCCGAGGACAGCACCACCGGACTGCTGGCCGTGTTCGGGGTGTTCGCCGTGTCGTTCGGCATCCGGCCGATCGGCGCCCTGGTCTTCGGACCGCTCGGCGACCGGATCGGCCGCAAGCGCACCCTGTCGCTGGTCATCTTCATCATGTCCGGCGCGACCCTGACGATCGGTCTGCTGCCGGGCTACGCCTCGATCGGGATCGCCGCCCCGGTGCTCCTGGTGGTCCTGCGCCTGATCCAGGGCTTCGCGGCGGGCGGCGAGTTCGGCAGCGCGGCGAGCTTCCTCGCGGAGAGCGCGCCCCGGCGCCGCCGCGGATTCGGCGTGAGCTGGCTGGAGGTCGGGTCCCTGCTGGGCTTCCTCGCCGGCTCGTTCGCCTTCCTGCTGCTGTCCGCGGGGCTCGACGAGAACCAGCTGGTCTCCTGGGGCTGGCGCGTCCCCTTCCTCGTCGCGGCGCCGCTGGGCGTCATCGGCTTCATCATCCGCAACAAGATCGAGGACACCCCGGAGTACCGGGCCCTGGAGGCCGGCGACGCGATCCCGCGCAGCCCCGCGCGGGAGCTGCTGCGCTCGCACAAGCGGGAACTGCTCCAGGCGGCCGGTCTGATGGCGGCGATGCACGTGCCCTTCTACGCCGTGCTGACCTACCTCGTCACCTATGAGACCGACTACCTGGGGCACTCGGCCGACAGCGCCGCCCTGCTGTCCACGGTGATCTCGCTGCTGGGGCTGGCGCTCGTGCCGCTGTTCGGCCTGCTGTCCGACCGGGTGGGACGCAAGCCGGTGTTCGTCGGCGCGACGGCGGCCCTGCTGGTCCTCTCCACCCCGGCCTTCCTCCTGATGCGGACCGGGCCGGCCGGGACCTGGATCGCCGGTCTGCCGCTCGGCGTGATCCTGGCGGCGATCCTCGGCACGTACGCGGTGTGGTCGGCGGAGGCCTTCCCCACCCGGACACGTCAGAGCGGTCTGTCCATCGCGTACAACGTCACGGCCGCCCTGTTCGCCGGCACCGTGCCGTACCTGATGACCGTGCTCATCTCCGCGACCGGCAGCACCCTGGTGCCCGGCCCGTACCTGATGGTGTTCGCCGCCTGCGGTCTGGTCGCCGCGCTCTCCCTGCGGGAGACCGCCGGTTCCGCCCTGCTGCGCCCGGAGGACGTGCCGGAAGCGGCGGTCACCGAGGTGCGCTGACCAGCGCCGTATAGGGTCGGCGCGGACACGGTCACCGGGCACTAGGGTCACGCATGACGTCACCAGTGGGTTTCACACTCGTCCAGCTCCGCTACTTCCTCGTCGCGGCCGAACGCGGGTCGATGACCGAGGCGTCGGCGGAGCTGCACATCGCCCAGTCCGCCGTGTCCGCGGCCATCCACAACCTGGAACGGGACCTCCAGGTGCAGTTGTTCATCCGCCGCCGGGGCCGGGGGCTGACCCTCACCCCCGCCGGGGAGCGGCTCCGGCAGCAGGCACGGGATCTGCTGGCCCGCGCCCGTGAGGTCGAACGGGAGGCCCGGGGGGACGGCGAGACCATCACCGGGCCGGTGGCCGTCGGCTGTTTCGTGACCCTGGCTCCCTCCTACCTGCCGCCTCTGTTCAGCGAGTGCACCAAACGCCATCCGGGCATCGAGATCGACGTGGTGGAGGCGGAGACGGACCAGCTCCTCCACGCCCTGGCGACCGGACGCATCGACTTCGCCCTCACCTACGGCCTCGGTCTGTCGGCCGAGCCGGACCTGATCAGCGAGACGATCGCCCTCGCTCCCGCCTACGTCATCGTGTCGGCCGATCACCCGCTGGCCGGCCGGGAGAGTGTGGAACTGGCCGAACTGTCCGGGGAACCGCTCGTCCTGCTGGATCTTCCCCACAGCCGCGACTACTTCCGCTCGCTGGTGGCCGCCACCGGCACCGCGCCCGATGTCCGCTACCGTACCCAGAGCTACGAGACCGTGCGCTCCCTGGTGGCCCGGGGAGTGGGCTACTCCGTGCTCAACCAGCGGCCGGCGACCAGTCAGACCTACGGCGGCGGCGAGATCGCGGAACTCCAGCTCCGGGACGGCGGCCCTCCGCTCGAGGTCAAGATCGCCTCCGTGCGCGGCATGAACCAGACCGCCCGTGCCCGCGCGGTGATGGACCTGCTGCGGGAGATCGCCGCGCCGCCCGCCGAGGGCTGAGCCGGCGCCCCCCGCGGAACAGGGGCCGGGTGATGGGGTGGTGGCCGGCGGGCTACAGATCGGTGCGCCCCGTCACGGCCCGCGCATGGGCCAGAATCAGTTCACGGGCCCTGTCGGGCCGCAGCGCCGCATTGCGGCTGACGATGTGCAGGCCGTAGCCGTCCTCCAGCGCCACCAGGCTGTGCGCCAGATCGTGCGCGGACGCGGCGAGGGAGAAGACACCGGTCGCGGCGCCCACCTCCAGAGCGGTCGTGTACAGCGCGACCTCCCGGGCGAACAGTGAGGTCATCAGCTCGGCGTGGCCCGGGCTGCGGCCGGCGCGCCGATGCAGTTCGTACAGCAGCCCGTGGACCGGATCGTCCGTCATGCTCGGCAGGCCGCTGTGCAGCAGGGCCCGCAGCCGCGCTGCCGGGTCCTCGGCGGGCGCCTCGTCGTAGGCCCGCTGCCGAGAGGCCAGATAGCTCTCGACGGCGCCCCGGTGCACCTCCAGGACCAGGTCGTCCAGCTCGGGGTAGTAGTACAGGACCGAGCCCTGGGAGACGCCCGCCGCGTCCGCGATGTCCTTGATGCGCAGGCCCTCGAGCCCGCGCTCGGCGATCGCCTGTCCCGCGGCGGAGACGAGGGCCTGCCTGCGTGCCGTCTGGTTGCGTGGTCTACCGGCTTTCCCCATGGTGAGCGATTCTCTGTCACCCGTATCAGTTTTCGCAAGAAGTTCCCGCCAGAAGCATTGACGGCTGGTTCACCTATTGTTTGAATCTCGACTCAAAGAAATCGCCCCGGGCGCTCGCTGCCGAGTCCCTCGCCCCTGACGCGCCCGCCGGCCCGAGGCGGTGTCCCTCGGGCGGCCCGGGCCGCACCCGATCCGCACGGGCGACGTTCGCCCACGTCCCACGACGCAATCGAAGGCCACAGCATGCAGTCGTACGCCCACTGGCGGCAGCGCGCCGCCGACCTCACGCCACGCACGCGCCTGTTCATCGACGGAGCGTGGACCGACCCCGCCGGGGACCGGTGGATCCCGACCGTCAACCCCGCGACCGGCAAGACCACCGCCCATGTGGCGGCCGGCTCGGCCGAAGACGTCGACCGGGCCGTGACCGCGGCCCGCACCTCCTTCGAGGACGGCCGCTGGTCGCGCACCGCACCCGCGCGGCGCAAGCGGGTCCTGCTCGCCCTCGCGCGTCTCATCGAGGAGCACAGCGAGGAACTCGCCCTCTGCGACACCCTCGACATGGGCAAGCCGATCGCCGAGTCCCACGGCACCGACGTGCCCGGCGCGGCCGGCGTCTTCGCCTGGTACGGGGAGGCCGTCGACAAGCTCTACGACGAGGTCGCCCCCGCCCCGCCCGGCAACCTCGCCCTCGTCCGCCGCGCACCGCTCGGCGTCGTGGGCGCGGTGGTGCCCTGGAACTTCCCCCTGGACATCGCGAGCTGGAAGCTGGCGCCCGCCCTGGCCGCGGGCAACAGCGTCGTCCTGAAGCCGGCCGAGCAGTCCCCGCTGTCGGCCCTGCTGCTGGCCGAACTCGCCTCCGAGGCCGGCCTTCCCGACGGCGTGCTGAACGTCGTACCCGGCCCGGGGGAGACGACCGGCCGGGCGCTCGGCCTCCACCCGGACGTGGACACCCTGGTCTTCACCGGTTCCACCGGCGTGGCCAAGCGGTTCCTCGCCTACGCGGCCGAGTCCAACATGAAGCAGGTGTGGCCGGAGGCCGGCGGCAAGAGCCCCAACGTGGTCTTCGCCGACGCCGACCTCGAGGCCGCCGCGGAACGCGCCGCCTGGGGCTTCGTCTACAACTGCGGCCAGGTGTGCTCCGCCAACACCCGCCTGCTGGTCGAGGCCTCGGTCGCGGAGGAGTTCACGGCCGCGGTCGCCGGACACGCCCGGGGCTGGCTGCCGGGCGACCCGCTCGACCCCGCGACCCGTCTCGGACCGCTCGTCGACGAGGCCCAGGTCGAACGGATCCTCGGGGCCCTGAGCTCGTCGGGCGGCACGCTCGTGTGCGGTGGCACGCGCCCCGACCGCGACGGCGCCTACCTCGACCCCACCGTCGTCACCGGCCTCGGACCCGACGCCCCGCTCGTCCGGGACGAACTGTTCGGCCCCGTGCTGACCGTACTGCCCTTCCGCGACGAGGCCGAAGCGGTGCGCCTGGCCAACGACTCCGCCTACGCACTGGCCGCATCCGTGTGGACCCGGGACCTCGGGCGGGCCCACCGCGTCGCCGACGCCCTGCACGCGGGCACCGTGTCCGTCAACACCGTCGACGCGCTCAGCCCGTCCACGCCCTTCGGCGGCTTCAAGCAGTCCGGCCACGGCCGCGACCTCTCCCTGCACTCCTTCGACAAGTACACCGGCCTGAGGACGACCTGGATCGCGCACTCCTGAGCGCGCCGACGCCTGACGGACCTCCCGACCACCCGCCCACCACCGGTACCGAACAAAGGACCCACCACCGATGACCGTCGCCGCCGCAGACCTCACCCGGCTGGACCGTGAGCACATCATCCACCCCTACCTGCCGGGCAGCGCCACCGAGCGCGTCGTCATGACCTCCGGCTCCGGCTGCCGCCTCACCGACACCGAGGGCCGCACCTACCTCGACGCCACCGGCGGCCTCTGGCTCGCCCAGGTCGGCCACGGCCGCACCGAGCTCGCCGACGTGGCGCACGAGCAGATGAGGAAGCTGGAGTACTTCACCAGCTTCTGGGAGTTCTCCAACGAGCGCGCCATCGAACTCGCCGCGCGCCTGGCCTCCCTCGCCCCCGACCCCCTGAACCACGTCTACTTCACCTCGGGCGGCTCCGAGGGCAACGAGGCCGCCATCAAGATGGCCCGTTACTACCACCACCGGCGCGGGGAGAGCGGCCGGACCTGGATCCTGGCGCGCAGCAAGGCCTACCACGGCATCGGCTACGGCGGCGGCTCGGCCACCGGCTTCCCCCTCTACCACGAGGGCTTCGCCCCGATGATGCCGCACGTCTCCCACCTCACGCCCCCGTGGCCGTACCGCAGCGAGCTCTACGGCGACCAGCCGCTGACCCCCGAGCAGGTCACCGACTTCCTCGTGCGCGAACTGGAGGAGCGCATCGCGGAGATCGGCCCGCGCAACATCGCCGCGATGATCGGCGAACCCATCATGGGCGTCGGCGGCATGCTCGTCCCGCCGGCCGACTACTGGCCCCGCGTGCGCGAGGTCCTCGACCGGCACGGCATCCTGCTGATCTTCGACGAGGTCGTCACCGCCTACGGCCGCGTCGGAGAGTGGTTCGCCGCCCAGTACTTCGGAGTCACCCCGGACATCATCGTCACCGCCAAGGGCATCACCTCCGGCTACGTCCCGCTCGGCGCCCTCCTGGTCGGCGACCACGTCGCCGAGGTCATGCTGCGCGACCACGGCTTCCCCATGGGCTACACCTACAACGGCCACCCCGTCGCCACCGCGGTGGCCACCGCCAACCTGGACCTCATCGAGAAGGAGGGCCTTCTCGCCCGCGCGACGAGCATCGGCGCCGTTCTGCACGCCGAACTCGAGGCGCAGCTCGGTGAGTTGCCGATCGTCGGCGAGATCCGCTCCGTCGGCATGATGCTCGCCGTCGAACTCGTCGCGGACCGCGCCACCCGCGCACCCCTGCCCCTGCACCCCGACCGGATGCCGCACGACGTCATCCGCCGTGAGACCGGCGTGATCGTGCGCGACTCCGCGCACAGCCTGGTGCTGTCCCCGCCGCTCGTCATGACCGAGGCCGAGGCCAAGGAAGCGGCCTCCGCCCTGCGCGGTGTCCTGGAGCGCACCGAGCCCACCGGCCGGATCCGCCCCGCCTGACGCCCTTCCCGGGAGGCCCGGCCCGCGACGACCGGGCCTCCCGGGCAGGACCCGTCCCGCACCACCCGACACGGACCCCACACCGTTCAGGCGCACCGCACGCGCCCCCTCGCAGTCACTCCTCTCCCTCCCTAGGAACTGCCCGTGTCCTCCAACCTCTCGACCACCGAGCCACGCGCATCCCAGCCCGAGGCCGGCGCCCTGCAACGCAGCCTCAAGCGCTTCGACATCACGGCCATGGCCATCGCCGCGGTCATCTCCTTCGACACCGTCGGGCAGATCGCCACCGGCGGCGGAGAGGCCGCCACCTGGACCGCGGTCATCGCCCTGTTCTTCCTCATCCCCTACGCGCTGCTGTTCGCCGAGACCGGCGCCGCGTTCCCCCAGGAAGGCGGCCCGTACGTGTGGGTCAAGCTCGCCCTGGGACGTCCGGCGGCCGCACTCACCACCCTCATGTACTGGGTCACCAACCCCATCTGGCTCGGCGGCTCACTGGTCTTCCTCGCCGCGCAGACCTGGGACGGCTTCGTCTTCGACCTGGGCTCGGGCACGGTGGCCGACTACACCTTCAAGCTCCTGTTCGTCTGGATCGCCATCCTCACGGCCGTCGTCTCCCTGCGCCGCGGCAAGTGGATCACCACCGCGGGCGCGGCGATGAAGGTCCTGGCCCTCGCCGTGTTCACCCTCACGGCCCTGCTCTACGGGGCGCGGCACGGCTTCCACGGCCTGACCGACACGAGCTTCACCCCGACCACCACCGGCTTCCTCGCCGTCGTGCCGATCCTGCTGTTCGCCTACGTCGGCTTCGAAGCACCCAACGCCGCCGGCGAGGAGATGCACGACCCGCAACGGGACGTGCCCGCCGCCCTCGGCCGTTCCGCCGCGGTCGCCGCCTGCTGCTACCTGCTGCCCGTCCTCGCCCTTCTCGCCGTCGTACCCGCCCACCAGGTCACCGGCATCGGCGGCTTCATGGAAGGCGCCCGCCTCGTCTTCGGCGTCTACGGCGGTGCGGCCGGCCCCCTGCTGAAGATCACCGCCGTCATGTTCGTCTTCGCCCTGCTCACCCAGGGCAGTGCCTGGATGATCGTCAGCGACCGCATGCAGGCCATGGCCGCGGCCGACGGCGGCTTCTTCACCCGGGCCCTCGGCACCTTCCATCCCCGGCTCGGCACACCGGTGCGCACCAACCTGCTCTCCGGAGCCGTGGCCACGGTGTTCATGCTCGCCGCCATGCGGTTCGCGAACGGCGACGCGGCCGACGTCTTCGCCGTGGTGCTCACCGTCGCGGTCACCACGTTGCTGCTGTCCTACCTGGTCGTCATCCCCGCCCTGGTCCTGCTCAGGATCCGTCGTCCGGACGTTCCGCGGCCCTATCGCGTCCCCTTCGGCACGCGTGGCTTCCTGTTCTGCGGCGCGCTCGTCTACGCGTGGATCCTCATCGGGTCGTGGTCGGCCCTCTTCCCCGGAGTGCTGGAACAGCTCTTCGGCATCGACTACGTCTTCCACGACGTCTGGGGCGTCTCCCGCGCATCCTTCGAGCTGTTCACCCTCGGCACCGTCGTCGTACTGCTGATCGTCGGCGTCGTCGGAGTGGCGGTGGCGCGCCGAGAGGACGCGGTGCGGGCTGCGACCGGCG
>NZ_JBEXZD010000118.1:0-24766 GCF_040628575.1 Streptomyces sp. NPDC006393 | reverse complement strand
CCCAAGGACCAGTGGCGCGCCTCCCCCACGGCGCAGGCCCGCATCCGGGAACTCGGGCTGGCCGACGAGGACGAGTTGCAGGCGTGGTTCGTCGGCCACTTCGACAAGTGGCTCGCCGCGCGCGGGCGTCGGCTCATCGGCTGGGACGAGATCCTGGAGGGCGGGTTGGCGGACGGCGCCGCCGTGTCGTCCTGGCGGGGGTACGCGGGCGGGATCGCCGCCGCGCGGGCCGGCCACGACGTCGTCATGTGCCCCGAGCAGCAGGTGTACTTGGACCACCGGCAGGACGCGGGCGCGGACGAGCCGGTGCCCATCGGCTACGTACGGACCCTGGAGGACGTCTACCGGTTCGAGCCGGTGCCGCCCGGACTCGACGCGGAGCACGCCCGCCATGTGCTGGGCGCCCAGGCCAACGTGTGGACCGAGGTGATGGAGGATTCCGCGCGCGTGGACTACCAGGCCTTCCCCAGGCTGGCCGCCTTCGCCGAGGTCGCCTGGAGCGCTCTGCCCGCACCCGCGCGACGGGACTTCGCCGACTTCGAACGCCGGATGACCACCCACTACCGACGCCTGGACGCCCTGGGCGTCTCCTACCGCCCTCCCGCCGGCCCTCACCCCTGGCAACGCCGCCCGGGCGTTCTCGGCCGCCCGATCGACGGTCCGCCACCGGTGAGGTGACCGGCGGACCGGCACCCCCGCGCCCGCCGCGCGCTTCTCGAACTGACAGTGGAAAAAATCCGCAAGAGTCAGCGAAGGGTGGGAATTCGCCCGCAGCGGTGATGCCGTGTCAAAACGGACGATGTCCCCGATGAGGTGGGCGAATGCCTCCTGGCGGACCCGTGTCCTCGCCCCCTGCGAAGATGTGCCAGAGTTGCCACGTCCGCCCTGTCAGGTCGTACCGTACGGCAACACGGGTGGGACCAGTGGGGCAGCGGGAAGGGGCAAGCCGGTTTGACCACGCACGCACCGCAGGCGGCGCAGGCCGTCACGCTGCCCACGACGCTGGACGAGGCCGTGGCGGCACTCACCGCCATGCCCGCCGCCGTGCCCGTGGCCGGCGGCACCGACCTCATGGCCGCCGTCAACTCCGGGCAGCTCAGGCCCGCCGCGCTGGTCGGCCTCGGCCGGATCAGTGAGATCCGCGGCTGGCAGTACCAGGACGGCCACGCGCTGCTCGGCGCCGGCCTCACGCACGCGCGCATGGGGCGCCCCGACTTCGCGGCCCTGATCCCGGCGCTCGCCGCCGCCGCGCGCGCCGCCGGCCCCCCGCACATCCGCAACGCCGGCACCCTGGGCGGCAACGTCGCCTCGGCCGCCCCCACCGGGGACGCGCTGCCGGTGCTGGCCGCCCTGGAGGCGACCCTGATCATCGCCGGTCCGGGCGGGGCCCGCCGGGAGATCCCGGTGTCGCACCTGCTCGCCGGGGTGGAGATGCTGCGCGCGGGCGAGCTCATCGGCTACGTGCGCGTACCGCTGCTGCACGCCCCGCAGGTCTTCGTGAAGGCCACCGGCCGCACCGGCCCCGGCCGGGCCGTCGCGTCGGTGGCGCTGGTCCTGGACCCGGCCCGGCGCGGTGTGCGCTGCGCGGTGGGTGCCATAGCGCCGATGCCGCTCAGGCCCCTGGACGCCGAGCAGTGGGTGGGCCGGCTCATCGACTGGGACAACGACCGCGCGATCGTCCCCGAGGCGCTCGACGCCTTCGGTGAGTACGTCGCCGCGGCCTGCATCCCCGACCCGGTCCCGGCCCCGGACGGGTCCGTGCCGCAGCTTCCACCCGCCGTACTGCACCTGCGGCGCACCGTCGCCGCGCTGGCCCGACGAGCACTGGGGAGGGCGCTGTCGTGACCGACGACCAGCACGCGGAGGGCACGCCCGGCAGCGGCGGCCGCTGGAACCCGCTGCCCCAGGGCGACTACGACGACGGCGCCACCGCGTTCGTGAAGCTCCCCGAGGGCGGCATCGACGCCCTTCTGGCCGCCGACAGCCCGCTGGCGGCGCCCGGTCACGGCTATGTGCCGCCGCAGATAACGGTCACCCCCGCCTCGCCCGCGGCCACCGACCCGGCGGCGACCGGCGGCTGGGCCGTACCCGCCGCGCCCGCCGAGGGCGCCCAGTGGCCCGACCCGAACGCGGTCCCGCGGGACGGCGCCGGCGACGGGGGCGCGGGCGCGGACGACCGGTTCGCGTACCGGCCCGAGGCCACCCAGCAGTGGACGTTCCAGGACGACCACTCCCAGGCGCCCGGGCACGACGTCACGGGGCAGTGGTCGATCCCGGTCGCCGACGGAGACCTTCCGGACGAATCGGGCGAGTTCACCACGTCGTCCCTGGTCCAGCAGTGGGGCGGCACGCCTCCGCCCACCCTCCCGGGCGGCGCACCCGCCCCCTGGGCGACGGAGGACATCGGGCAGCCGTGGACGCGCCCGCCGCAGGGCCCCGCCGACGGTGCGTACACCGACGGTGCGTACGACGGCGAGCCCGCCGCCCACCCGTATCCGGACGGGCCCGCCCCGGAGCCGAAGTCCGGTGTCCCCGCCGCACAGGACGCCGCCCCACAGGACGCCGCCGTACCGGACGTGGGGGCCGGGCAGCCCACCGCCGGCCCTTCAGTGGCTCCCGGGGGCAACGAGTCCCCCGAGGGTGTACACGAGGGCGTCCGAGCGCCCGTGGAGCCCGCCGAGGGCGCCGCTGAGCGCCCCGCCGCCCCGCTCCCGGCCGAGGAGTCCGCCGACCCGCGCCAGGCCGCCGCAGAGCCCGTCACGACCTCCGCCCCCGAGGCCTCCGACCCCACGGCCCCGGACGCCGATCCGGCCGACCCGGCCGACGCGCACCAGGAGGCCGCCGCCCCGGACGGCCCGCCGCCCGCGCCGCCGCAGGACGAGCACCCGCTCGCCTCCTACGTGCTCCGCGTCAACGGCGTGGACCGGCCCGTCACCGACGCGTGGATCGGCGAGTCGCTGCTGTACGTGCTGCGCGAGCGGCTCGGTCTCGCGGGTGCCAAGGACGGCTGCTCGCAGGGCGAGTGCGGCGCCTGCAACGTGCAGGTGGACGGCCGTCTCGTCGCCTCCTGCCTGGTGCCCGCGGTCACCGCGGCCGGCAGCGAGGTCCGTACGGTCGAGGGCCTGGCCGTCGACGGGCAGCCGTCGGACGTGCAGCGGGCGCTCGCGCGCTGCGGCGCGGTGCAGTGCGGCTTCTGCGTGCCCGGCATGGCGATGACCTTGCACGACCTGCTGGAGGGCAACCCGGCCCCCACCGAACTGGAGACCCGCCAGGCCCTGTGCGGCAACCTGTGCCGCTGCTCGGGCTACAAGGGCGTCCTGCGGGCGGTCGAGGAGGTCGTCGCCGAGCGCGAGGCGCACGCCGCCGCGGAGCACGCCGCGGCCGACGGCGGTGAGACGGACGCCGGCGAGCCGCGTATCCCGCACCAGGCGGGCCCCGGCGCCGGCGGCATCCACCCCTCGGCGTTCGGCGCACCGGCCCCGCACGGGCATCACGAACCCGCCGGGCATCACGAACCGCGCGGGCACCATGATCCGCACGGACATCAGGACCCGCACGACCCCTACGGCCAGGACGGAGGCCAGGCGTGAGCAACGAAGCCGCAACCGCTGCCGCCACGGAGACCGCCCCCGCGCCGGAGCCGCTGCCGCACGGAATCGGCTCCTCGCTGCCGCCCGCCGACGCCCGCGCCAAGACGGAGGGCACCTTCCCGTACGCGGCCGACCTGTGGGCCGAGGGCCTGCTGTGGGCGGCGGTCCTGCGCTCACCGCACGCGCACGCGCGCATCGTGTCCATCGACACCACCCACGCGCGCGAGATGCCCGGCGTACGGGCCGTCGTCACCCACGAGGACGTCCCCGGCCGCCCGCTGTACGGCCGTGGCACGGCCGACCGTCCCGTCTTCGCCTCGGACGTCGTACGCCACCACGGCGAGCCCATCGCCGCCGTGGCCGCCGACCACCCGGACACCGCGCGGATGGCCGCCGCCGCCGTCATCGTCGAGTACGAAGTACTCGACGCGGTGACCGACCCCGAACAGGCCTTCGAGGCCGAGCCGCTGCACCCCGACGGCAACCTGGTCCGGCACATCCCGCTGCGCCACGGCGACCCGGAGGCGGCCGGCGAGGTCGTCGTCGAGGGCCTGTACCGCATCGGCCGGCAGGACCCCGCCCCGATCGGCGCCGAGGCCGGCCTCGCCGTGCCCCGCCCGGACGGCGGCGTCGAGCTGTACCTGGGCTCCACCGACCCGCACGCCGACCGCGACGCGCTCGCCGCCTGCTACGGCCTGGAGCCCGAGCGCGTGAAGATCGTCGTCACCGGCGTCCCCGGTGCCACCGCCGACCGCGAGGACCAGGGCTTCCAGCTCCCGCTCGGCCTGCTGGCGCTGAAGACCGGCTGCCCGGTGAAGCTGACGGCGACCCGCGAGGAGTCCTTCCTGGGCCACGCCCACCGCCACCCGACCCTCCTGCGCTACCGCCACCACGCCGACGCCGAGGGCAGACTCGTCAAGGTCGAGGCGCAGATCCTGCTGGACGCGGGCGCCTATGCCGACACCTCCGGCGAGGCGCTGGCCGCCGCCGTGTCCTTCGCCTGCGGTCCGTACGTCGTCCCGAACGCCTTCATCGAGGGCTGGGCCGTGCGCACCAACAACCCGCCCTCGGGCCATGTCCGCGGCGAGGGCGCCATGCAGGTGTGCGCCGCCTACGAGGCGCAGATGGACAAGCTGGCCAAGAAGCTCGGCGTCGACCCGGCGGAGCTGCGGCTGCGCAACGTGATGGCCACTGGCGACGTCCTGCCCACCGGTCAGACGGTGACCTGCCCGGCCCCCGTCGCCGAACTGCTCCAGGCCGTACGGGACCACCCGCTGCCCCCGCTGCCCAAGGACACCCCCGAGGACGAGTGGCTGCTGCCGGGCGGCCCCGAGGGCGCGGGAGAGCCGGGCGCGGTGCGCCGGGGCGTGGGCTACGGCCTGGGCATGGTGCACATGCTCGGCGCGGAGGGCGCGGACGAGGTCTCCACGGCCACGGTGAAGGTCCACAACGGCGTCGGTACGGTGCTGTGCGCGGCCGTGGAGACCGGCCAGGGCTTCACGACGCTCGCCCGGCAGATCGTCCAGGAGACGCTGGGCATCGACGAGGTGCACGTGGCCCCCGTCGACACCGACCAGCCCCCGGCCGGCGCGGGCTGCCGGGGCCGCCACACCTGGGTGTCCGGCGGCGCGGTGGAGCGCGCGGCGAAGATGGTCCGCACCCAGCTCCTCCAGCCCCTCGCGCACAAGTTCGGCATGTCGACCGAGCTGCTCCAGATCACCGACGGCAAGATCACGTCGTACGACGGCGTGCTGTCGACCACGGTCACCGAGGCCATGGACGGCAAGGAGCTGTGGGCGACGGCCCAGTGCCGCCCGCACCCCACGGAGCCGCTGGACGAGGCCGGTCAGGGCGACGCCTTCGTGGGCCTGGCCTTCTGCGCGATCCGCGCGGTGGTGGACGTGGACATCGAGCTGGGCTCGGTCCGCGTGGTGGAGCTGGCGGTGGCCCAGGACGTCGGCCGGGTCCTCAACCCCGCGCAGCTGGCCTCCCGCATCGAGGCGGGCGTCACCCAGGGCGTGGGCATCGCGCTCACGGAGAACCTGCGCACCCCGCGCGGCCTGGTCCGCCACCCCGACCTGACCGGGTACGCCCTGCCCACGGCCCTGGACGCGCCCGACATCCAGATCGTGAAACTGGTCGAGGAGCGGGACGTCGTGGCCCCCTTCGGCGCGAAGGCCGTCAGCGCCGTCCCGGTGGTCACCTCCCCGGCGGCCGTCGCCTCCGCGGTACGGGCCGCCACCGGCCGTCCGGTCAACCGTCTGCCGATCCGCCCGCAGGCGGCGGTCGTCACGGGCCAGTGAGCCGCTGAACCCTGGCGTCCGCGCAGGTCGGCGGCGTTGTCAGTGGTGCGTCGTAGTGTTTTCGGCAGTCGGGCAGTCGGTACGACGGCTTCGGAGAACACGGGGGAACGATGAGCACGACCTGCACCGCAGTGACCGCCCGGGCCGAGGGGTCCGGGGAGACCGGCGAGGCCGGGGGGAGGGAGGATCGGAGCCTGGGTCTGACCCTGCGCCTGCCCGCCCGTCTCCTGGACGAGGAGTTCGGCCGGGGCCGTGTCGTCCGCTTCGAGGACGTCGACTTCCCCGCCACGCTCACCCACGAGCCGACCCGCCGTTTTCTGCGCGAGCGGGGCCTGCCCGAGGACGGCATCCTCTTCGAACTGGACACCGACATCCCCCTGCGCACCCTCGCCGAGTACTACGCCGACGAGCACGCGGACGGTTGTACGCCCGCGGAACTTCCGTCCCACGCCGACCGCTTGATACGCCTCGGCCACTTCGCCGAGGGCAACAGCCTGGTGGTCGACGGAACCACGGGCGAGGTGTGGAACTGGAGCGCGCCCGAGGCCGCGCTCCACCCGTTCGACGAGGACGTCTCCACCCTCGCCTTCAGCCTCTGGCTGCTGCACCGCACCCTGGGAGGCCGTGGCGGGAATTGAACCCGCACACCTCCGCTTCGGGTCGGCCACATGGCACTGATGGTGCGGCCAAGTTCTCTTCGTGGATGCCCCTTTGGGCACACCTTGCATGAGGCCGAGGACGGACGGAAGCTGGAATCGCAAGTGCATGTGGAAGTTAGCAAGAACAGGAGTCGTTGCCATGGCCGGTCATGCATGGCGGCGAGCACCCGGACTCATCGGCGTAGCATGCGCGCTTTCGGCGATTGGCTTTTCAACAGCCGCTCCGACAGCCAGCGCGGCACCTCCGGTTCCAACCGTAGTCGCATCTGAGACAACGTCTAACGGGTCCGTTGTTCACCTACCCCAAAACTGGTGCGATCGTCACCCCGGGCGGTGCGGAGACGGACAGCATCGGCAAAAAAGCAATAACAACAACACCCTGCGGTGCTACACCACCGAGAGGTTCGACTCCAGCACGGGTCAGCTTGTGACCTCGAAGGTCTGCGTACCCGCGTGACTGAGTCGACCAGAGGAGGACACTGGCGACTGACACGGAAACAGAGACGGAAGGCCGGAAGGGCGGCACCTGCGAAGGGATGCCGCCCTGTCGTCTCGCCCGGTCGAGGCATCGGAGGCCGTGGCGGGAATTGAACCCGCGTACCTCGCTTTGCAGGCGAGTCCCTGGGCCACTCGGGCACACGGCCGTGTCGGGGAACCGCGGGGCGGTCCCTTCCGAACCCGGTGCGTCGACCGTAGGCCGTGGGGGAGAGGCGACTCAAGGGAACGGCGTGTGCCGCAACGCGACTGCCATACGCCGTTCACAAAGGGCGCCGCGAAGAACAAGAAGAACAAAGGGCGCTGTGCAGAAGGGGGGAGGACGAGTGGAGGTCGTACGACCAAGGTCCCGGTCCGGGGGCGACTCCCGACAGGGGCAAGAAGGGGCTGTGGGCCTTACCCTGACGACCATGACCGCCCTGGAACCGCGCGACACCGACGTCGCCGCCACCTCCGGCCACCCCGGCAGATCCCGCCCGCCGGAGGCGCCGGCCACCGGCACCGCGGCGGCCGGCGCGGCCACCGACACGGCCACCGGCACGGCCACCGACACCGTGCTCGGCCGCGCCTACCGTTCGCTCAGCGTCGGGATCGTCTCCGTCGTGCTGCTGATCGCCTTCGAGGCGACCGCCGTGGGCACGGCGATGCCGGTCGCGGCCCGGGAGCTGCACGGGCTGCCGCTGTACGCGTTCGCGTTCTCGGGGTTCTTCACGACGAGCCTGTTCGGGATGGTCCTCGCCGGGCAGTGGTCGGACCGGCGCGGCCCGCTGGGTCCGCTGACCGCGGGGATCGGCGCGTTCGCGGCCGGGCTGCTGCTGGCCGGGACGGCCGCGACGATGTGGGTGTTCATCGCGGGACGGGCCGTGCAGGGGCTCGGGGGCGGGCTGGTGATCGTCGCCCTGTACGTCGTCGTGGGCCGGGCCTACCCGGAGCGGTTGCGTCCGGCGATCATGGCGGCGTTCGCGGCGGCCTGGGTGGTCCCGTCGATCGTCGGCCCGCTCGCCTCGGGCGCGGTCACCGAGCACCTGGGCTGGCGCTGGGTGTTCATCGGCATCCCGGTGCTGGTGGTGTTCCCGCTGGCGATGGCGCTGCCCCAGATACGGCGGCGGGCGTCGGGTCCGGTGGGGGAGGGCGCGGACGAGGAGACCGAGCAGTCCTTCGACCTGCGGCGCATCCGGCTCGCCCTCGGTATCTCGTTCGGGGCCGGGCTGCTCCAGTACGCGGCGCAGGATCTGCGGTGGATATCGCTGATACCGGGAGCGGCGGGGGCCGCGCTGCTGGTGCCGGCGGTGCGCGGCCTGCTGCCGCGCGGCACCTACCGGGCGGCGCGCGGGCTGCCGTCCGTGGTGCTGCTGCGCGGGGTCGCGGCGGGCTCCTTCATCGCCGCCGAGTCCTTCGTCCCGCTGATGCTCGTCACCCAGCGCGGGCTCTCCCCGACGCTGGCCGGCTTCTCCCTGGCGGCGGGCGGCGGGACCTGGGCGCTCGGTTCCTGGGTGCAGTCCCGTCCCCGGATGGCGCCGTACCGGGAGCGGCTGATGACGCTCGGGATGGTGCTGGTGGCGGCGGCCATCGCCACCGCGCCCAGTGTGCTGATCCACTCCGTGCCGGTCTGGACGGTCGCCGTCGCCTGGGGCTTCGGCTGCTTCGGCATGGGCCTCGTCATCGCCTCCACCAGCGTGCTGCTGCTGCGCCTGTCCGCCCCCGAGGAGGCCGGCGCCAACTCCGCGGCCCTGCAGATCTCCGACGCCCTGTCCAACGTCCTGCTGCTCGCGGTGGGCGGTGCCGCGTTCGCCGCGCTGGGCGGCGGCACGGTGGCCCACACGACGGCGACGGCGACCGGCTCCACCGCCCACCCGGCCGCCTTCGCGGCGGTGTTCCTGCCGATGGCGGGGGTGGCGTTGGTGGGGGTCTGGGTTGCGAGGAGGGTGCGGATTCCCTCCTGAGTGGTACCACTCTGACCCCATGAGGTGGTACTGTTCTGGTATGGCTATGAACCTGCGTCTCCGCGACGACCAGACGGAAGCACTGAAGCTGCGCGCCGAGGAGGAGGGTGTCAGCATGCACGCCATACTGCTGAGGGCCGTGGACGACTACCTGGCCAGGACGGCGCACGAGGCCCTGGTCCGGAAGGCCGCCAAGGAGCAGACCGCCAAGTGGGCCGAACTGCTGGAGCGGCTCAAGTGACGCACATCTATCTCTCGGCCGAGGACGTCCTGGCCATTGCCGCGCACGCGGTGGATGACCAGGACGTCGTCGTACGTGACGCCGGACTCCTGGAATCGGCTGTCCATCGACCCTCCGCCTCGATGTTCGGGCAGGAGGCGTACACCGATCTGTTCGACAAGGCGGCGGCTCTCCTGCAGTCGCTGGCCATCAACCGCCCGTTCGTCGACGGGAACAAGCGCACGGCCTGGACGTCCTGCGTCGTCTTCCTGGCCCTGAACAACGTGCAGCTGCGTCCCGATATCGACGCGGCCGAGCGCCTGGTCATCGCCGTGGCGACGGGCGCCCTGGAGGAGGTCAAGGTGATCGGCGAGGCGCTGCGGGAGCTCGCGGAGCAGGATGTGTGACCTGAATCCCATCCCCGAGTGACGTCGTGCCGTTGGCGCGTTGGCACCGCCGGGCCGCCGGTAGGGTGGCCCGGTTGTCATCCGTAGCCGAGCCCCGCACCACGAACCGGAGACCGTGACTACCACCGCCACCTCGTCGCACTCGCACCATCTCTCGCCCGCCTTCCCCGGACGCGCCCCCTGGGGCACCGCCAGCAAGCTGCGTGCCTGGCAGCAGGGGGCGATGGAGAAGTACATCCAGGAGCAGCCGCGCGACTTCCTCGCGGTCGCCACCCCCGGCGCCGGCAAGACGACCTTCGCGCTGACGCTCGCCTCCTGGCTGCTGCACCACCATGTCGTGCAGCAGGTGACCGTGGTCGCGCCCACCGAGCACCTGAAGAAGCAGTGGGCCGAGGCGGCGGCGCGGATAGGCATCAAGCTGGACCCCGAGTACAGCGCGGGCCCGCTCGGCAGGGAGTACCACGGCGTCGCCGTGACGTACGCGGGCGTCGGCGTGCGCCCCATGCTGCACCGCAACCGCGTCGAGCAGCGCAAGACCCTCGTCATCCTCGACGAGATCCACCACGCCGGTGACTCCAAGTCGTGGGGCGAGGCCTGTCTGGAGGCGTTCGAGCCGGCGACCCGCCGCCTCGCCCTCACCGGCACGCCGTTCCGCTCCGACACCAACCCCATCCCGTTCGTGACGTACGAGGAGGGCCAGGACGGCATCCGGCGCTCGGCCGCCGACTACACCTACGGCTACGGCTCCGCGCTCTCCGACGGCGTCGTGCGGCCCGTCATCTTCCTCTCCTACAGCGGCAACATGCGCTGGCGCACCAAGGCCGGCGACGAGATCGAGGCCAGGCTCGGCGAGCCGATGACCAAGGACGCGGTCAGCCAGGCCTGGCGCACCGCGCTCGACCCGCGCGGCGAGTGGATGCCGGCCGTGCTGCGCGCCGCCGACCAACGGCTCACCGAGGTCCGCAAGGCCATCCCGGACGCCGGTGCCCTCGTCATCGCCTCCGACCAGGACTCCGCGCGCGCCTACGCCAAGCTGATCCGCGAGATCACGGGCAGCGGCGCGACGGTCGTCCTGTCCGACGACGCCGGCGCCTCGAAGAAGATCGACGAGTTCAGCGACGGCGACGACCGCTGGATGGTCGCCGTCCGCATGGTGTCCGAGGGCGTCGACGTGCCCCGGCTCGCGGTCGGCGTCTACGCCACCACGATCTCCACCCCGCTGTTCTTCGCCCAGGCCGTCGGCCGTTTCGTACGGTCCCGGCGGCGCGGCGAGACCGCCTCCGTCTTCCTGCCGACCATCCCCGACCTGCTCACCTTCGCCAACGAGATGGAGGTCGAGCGCGACCACGCCCTCGACAAGCCGAAGAAGGAGGGCGAGGAGGACCCGTACGCCGAGTCCGAGAAGGAGATGGAGGAGGCGAACCGGGAGCAGGACGAGGACACCGGCGAGCAGGACATGCTGCCGTTCGAGGCGCTGGAGTCCGACGCCGTCTTCGACCGGGTCCTCTACGACGGCGCCGAGTTCGGCATGCAGGCCCACCCGGGCAGCGAGGAGGAGCAGGACTACCTCGGCATCCCCGGCCTGCTGGAGCCCGAACAGGTGCAGCTGCTGCTGCAGAAGCGGCAGGCCCGCCAGATCGCGCACAGCCGCAGGAAGCCGGACAGCGAGGCCGACCTGCTCGAACTGCCCGCCGACCGGCGGCCGGTGGTGACCCACAAGGAACTGATGGAGCTGCGCCGGGAGCTCAACACCCTCGTCGGCGCGTACGTCCACCAGAGCGGCAAACCGCACGGCGTCATCCACACCGAGCTGCGCCGGGTGTGCGGCGGCCCGCCGAGCGCCGAGGCGACGGCGGGACAGCTGCGCCAGCGGATCGCCAAGGTGCGGGAGTGGGCCACGCGCATGCGCTGATGCCGCGCGCCACGACCCCGGACCGCGTGCGTATCCGGACGAATGCAGGCAGGCCGGATCTGCCCTTGCCCGGATTCTGGACGGAGGCTTCCGCTCAGCGAACCGGCTTCGCTACTGTCCCGCTACGCACACGCCCCGTGGCAGCGCCGCCGCGGAGCGCAGCCGTGAAGCGACTTACGTCCGGGACGGCCCGGACCGCCGGCCGATCGGCGGCCTCTGTTGCGCGTCACTGACGGGACTCGGTGACGTACCCGCCGCGATGAGCGCCGCCGACCTCACCACTTAAGGAGTGGGCGTCGTGACCGCGGAGACCTCTCAGACGCTCGACCGGGGACTGAAGGTCCTCAAACTGCTGGCCGACACGGACCATGGGCTGACCGTCACCGAGCTGTCCCAGAAACTGGGTGTGAACCGCACCGTCGTCTACCGGCTCCTCGCCACCCTGGAACAGCACGCGCTCGTCCGCCGTGACCTGGGCGGACGGGCCAGGGTCGGGCTCGGGGTGCTGCGCCTGGGCCGCCAGGTGCACCCGCTGGTGCGGGAGGCGGCGCTGCCGGCGCTGCGGTCGCTGGCCGAGGACATAGGGGCGACGGCGCACCTGACGCTGGTGGACGGGTCGGAGGCGCTGGCGGTCGCCGTCGTCGAGCCCTCCTGGACGGACTACCACGTGGCCTACCGGGCCGGGTTCCGTCACTCCCTGGACCGGGGTGCCGCGGGCAAGGCGATACTCGAGGCCCGCCGCCAGCCGGCGGCAGACCTCGGCTACACCCTCACGCACGGCGAACTGGAGGCGGGCGCCTGTGGCGCGGCGGCCCCCCTGCTCGGCGTGACCGGCCTCGAGGGCAGCGTCGGCGTCGTCATGCTGGCCGACTCCGTACCGGATCGGGTGGGCCCGAGGGTGGTGGACGCGGCCCGCGAGGTCGCGGAGGCGCTGCGCTGAGACCGCGGGGCGCGGGGGCGCTGCGCTGAGACCGCGGGGTCGCGGAGGTGTTGGGCTGGGCCACGGGGTTGCGGGGGCGCTGTGCTGGGGCCGCGGGGTCGCGGGGGCGCTGTGCTGGGGCCGCGGGGTCGCGGAAGCGTAGGGCTGGGGCCGCGGGGTTGCCGAGGCGTTCGGCTGGGGCCGCGGGGGTTGCGGAGGTGTTGGGCTGGGGCCGCGGGGGGCGCGCTGAGCCGCAGGAGCCGGAGCGGAGGGTGACCGCCGCCCGGCGCGATGTCGTCGTCGCGTTAGATTGATCCCGTGCTCTCTCGCCTCTCGCGCCCCAAGGCCCTCGCCGTCTGCGCGCTGCCCGTCGTGGCCCTGATCGCCACGGCGGCGGCGGCGCCGCTGCCGTTCTCGGTGGCACAGCCCGGGTCGACGGCCAATGTGCTCGGCACGTTCAAGGGCAGCCAGGTGATCACGATCTCCGGTACACCGGTGCGGAACACGAGCGGGCAGCTGCGGATGACGACCATCGAGGCGACCGGCCCGGACACCCGCGTCACGCTCGGCGACGTGATCGACGGCTGGTTCGACACCGGCCGGGCGGTCATGCCGCGCGACGCGGTCTACCCGAGCGGTGACACCGTCCAGCAGATCGAGCGGCACAACGCCGAGCAGATGAAGCAGTCCCAGGACGCGGCGACCCAGGCCGCCCTGAAGTACCTCGGGCTCGGCGGCGACAAGAACATCAAGGTCTCGCTGAAGCTGGCCGACGTGGGCGGCCCCAGCGCGGGCCTGCTGTTCTCGCTGGGCATCATCGACAAGATCCAGGGCGACGGCACCGGCGGCGACCTCTCGGGCGGCCGCACGATCGCCGGCACGGGCACGATCAGCCCGGACGGCACCGTGGGCGCGGTCGGCGGCGTGTCCCTCAAGACCCAGGCCGCGCACCGGGACGGCGCCACGGTCTTCCTGGTCCCGAAGGCCGAGTGCGCCGACGCCCGCGCGGAGCTGCCGAAGGGCCTGCGCCTGATCCCGGTGACCACGCTCAAGGGCGCGGTCGGCGCCCTGACCGCCCTGCGCACGGGCAAGGGCTCGGTCCCGAGCTGCTAGGGGTGCCGGAGACCGCCCTCACCACCCCTGTTCCGCCCCCTACCCGTTCCTCTCCCGGTCCTCCGCCGCCTGCTCCACCAACGGGATGATCCGCAGCGGCACGGGGTTCTCCATCACGATCGCCGTGGAGGCGCGGACGATGCCCTCGATGGCGACCACGCGGTCGATCACGCGCTGGAGGTCGGCGTTGGAGCGGGCCACCAGCCGGCACAGCATGTCGCCGGTGCCGGTCGTGGTGTGCAGCTCCAGGACCTCGGGCACCGTCGCCAGATGGGCCCGTACGTCCGCGCCCTGCCCCTGGCGGATCTGCAACGTCGCGAACGCCGTCACCGGATAGCCGAGGGCCGCCGGATCCACCTCCGGGCCGAAGCCGCGTATGACGCCGTTGGACTGGAGGCGGTCCAGACGGGCCTGCACCGTCCCCCGGGCGACCCCCAGGCGCCGGGACATCTCCAGGACGCCGATACGCGGCTCGCGCGCCAGCAGCGCGATAATGCGGCCGTCCAGACGATCGATCGCCACAGCCCCGCCTCCAGGGTCGCCATCACGGTGGTCATCCTGTACAGAAAGCCCGCCGACACCGGTCGTCCACTGAACATGTTGCCCAGTGAATACGCGAACTATTGCGCACCTTGCGAGACCAGGTGACGCTTCCGCTATGACGCAGACCACACAGCACACTCCCGACGCGACCGCGCGGCAGGCCGACCCCTTCCCGGTCAAGGGAATGGACGCGGTCGTCTTCGCCGTGGGCAACGCCAAGCAGGCGGCGCACTACTACTCCACCGCCTTCGGCATGCGGCTGGTCGCCTACTCCGGACCGGAGAACGGCAGCCGTGAGACCGCGAGCTACGTCCTCGAGAGCGGCTCCGCCCGTTTCGTGTTCACCTCGGTGATCAAGCCCGCCACCGACTGGGGCCGCTTCCTCGCCCAGCACGTGGCCGAGCACGGCGACGGCGTCGTCGACCTCGCCATCGAGGTCCCGGACGCGCGCGCCGCCTACGAGTACGCGATCGAGCACGGCGCCCGCTCGGTCGCCGAGCCCTACGAGGTCAAGGACGAGAACGGCACCGTCGTCCTGGCCGCGATCGCCACCTACGGCGAGACCCGCCACACCCTCGTCGAGCGGACCGGCTACGACGGCCCGTACCTCCCCGGTTACGCGGCCGCCAAGCCCCTCGTCGAGCCGCCCGCCCAGCGCACCTTCCAGGCGATCGACCACTGCGTCGGCAACGTCGAACTCGGCCGGATGAACGAGTGGGTCGAGTTCTACAACAAGGTCATGGGCTTCACGAACATGAAGGAGTTCGTGGGCGACGACATCGCCACCGAGTACAGCGCGCTGATGTCGAAGGTCGTGGCCGACGGCACCCTCAAGGTCAAGTTCCCGATCAACGAGCCCGCGATCGCCAAGAAGAAGTCCCAGATCGACGAGTACCTGGAGTTCTACGGCGGCGCCGGCGTCCAGCACATCGCGCTGAACACCAACGACATCGTGCAGACCGTACGCACGATGCGCGCGGCCGGTGTCGAGTTCCTCGACACCCCCGACTCCTACTACGACACCCTCGGCGAGTGGGTCGGCGACACCCGCGTGCCCATCGACACCCTGCGCGAGCTGAAGATCCTCGCCGACCGCGACGAGGACGGCTACCTGCTCCAGATCTTCACCAAGCCGGTCCAGGACCGTCCGACCGTGTTCTTCGAACTCATCGAGCGGCACGGCTCGATGGGCTTCGGCAAGGGCAACTTCAAGGCCCTGTTCGAGGCGATCGAGCGTGAGCAGGAGCGGCGCGGCAACCTCTGACGGTCCCGGCGCGTCCATCCCGCGCGAGCACGCCGCCCGGCGCGCCCGCGCGGGATGGACGCCAGGGGTGCCCGCCAGGGGTGCCCGCCAGGAGTGCTCGCCAGGGATGTTCGCGAAGGAGCGCTTGCGCGGGGGGCAAGCGCTCTCACGGGGTTCACACCACAGTCCCCGAGTGCGACGCTGTGATCATGAGCCGTATCCAAGCCGCACCCGACGAGGTCCAGGGCAACCTCACCGACCGGCTCCTTTCGGGCCTGCCGGCCGAGGCGGTCCTCACCGACGCCGACGTCACGTCCTCCTACGCCAACGACATGGCGAGCTTCTGCCCGTCGGGCGTCCCGGCCGTCGTCGTCCTGCCGCGCACGGTGGAACAGGTCCAGCACGTCATGCGGATCGCCACCGAACTGCGCGTCCCGGTCGTCCCGCAGGGCGCCCGCTCCGGCCTGTCCGGCGCGGCCAACGCCTCCGACGGCTGCATCATCCTGTCCCTGACCAAGATGGACCGCATCCTGGAGATCAACCCGGTCGACCGGGTCGCGGTCGTCGAGCCGGGCGTCGTCAACGCCGCGCTCTCCCGCGCGGTGAACGAGCACGGCCTGTACTACCCGCCGGACCCCTCCAGCTGGGAGATGTGCACCATCGGCGGCAACATCGGCACCGGCTCCGGCGGCCTGTGCTGCGTGAAGTACGGCGTCACCGCCGAGTACGTCCTCGGCCTGGACGTGGTGCTGGCCGACGGGCGCCTGATGTCCACCGGCCGCCGCACCGCCAAGGGCGTCGCCGGATACGACCTCACCCGTCTCTTCGTGGGCTCCGAGGGCTCGCTCGGCATCGTCGTACGGGCCGTGCTGGCGCTCAGGCCGCAGCCGCCGCAGCAGCTGGTGCTCGCCGCCGAGTTCTCCTCCGCGACCGCCGCCTGCGACGCGGTGTGCCGGATCATGGCGGGAGGCCATGTGCCGTCGCTGCTGGAGCTCATGGACCGTACGACGGTGAAGGCCGTCAACGACCTCGCGCACATGGGCCTGCCGGAGACCACCGAGGCCCTGCTGCTCGCCGCCTTCGACACCCCCGACCCGGCCGCCGACCTCGCCGCCGTCGGCGCGCTGTGCGAGGCGGCCGGCGCCACCCAGGTCGTACCCGCCGAGGACGCCGCCGAGTCCGAGATGCTGCTCCAGGCCCGGCGGCTGTCCCTGACCGCGCTGGAGGCGGTCAAGGGCACCACGATGATCGACGACGTGTGCGTGCCGCGCTCCCGGCTCGGCGAGATGCTCGACGGGATCGAGCGGATCGCCGAGAAGTACCAGCTCACCATCGGGGTCTGCGCACACGCCGGCGACGGCAACACCCACCCGACCGTCTGCTTCGACGCCCAGGACCCCGACGAGTCCCGGCGCGCCCGCGAGTCCTTCGACGAGATCATGGCCCTCGGCCTCCGGCTCGGCGGCACGATCACGGGCGAGCACGGAGTGGGCGTACTGAAGAAGGAGTGGCTGGCGCGCGAGATCGGCCCGGTGGGCGTCGAGATGCAGCGGGGGATCAAGCAGGTCTTCGACCCGCTGGGCATCCTCAACCCCGGCAAGCTGTTCTGACCCGCGCGCCCGCCGCGCCTGCGCGCCCCACCGCCCGCCGCGATCGCCGCGCCGCCCGCGCCCGCGCTCACCGGGCGAGCAGCTCGGCCAGACCGTCGTCCATGCCGAGCTGCTCCCCCTCGCTGCCCGGCGGCACCACGCGCAGTGTGCGCTCCAGCCACGCCGAGACCGGGGCGGCCGGCGCCTCCAGCAGGGCCTCGCCGCCCGGTGACTTCAGCGCCATCAGGACGACGGCGCGGACGTCCGACTTCGACGGCCACACCCGTACGTCACCGTGCCCGCACGGCCGGAACACCCCCTCCACGAGCAGCTCGCGGGCGAACGTCCAGTGCACGGGGTGCGCGGAGTCGACATGGAAGTCGAGGTGCACGGCGTACGGGTCGTCGGTGCGGTATCCGAGCCGGGCCGGAACGGGGATCCCCCGCTCGGGCGACAGCACCAGCCTCAGCTCCAGCTCGCGTTCCACCACGGTGCGCTTCATCCTCCGTCGGTCCTCTCCACTCGGCACGGGTACAGATACGGATCCGGAGCGGACCCGCACGAGAGGAGAGGCGGGTGGACGCCGGGCATTACGCGGGTCGACCGAACTTTTTTCCGTTCGGGGCCTCGGGCCTGTGAAGTACCTGCACGAGATTGCCCGGAAAGGAGTGGGTCCGGCGGGACTGGCGGTGGCGGCTCCCCCGGTCTGATAGATGTGGAGGCCCCCGATACCACCCCCGAGCAGATACGGGACGACGGACATGAGCGCCCCAACCCCGGCACCAGGTGACGACAGGCCCCGCGAGGGGTACTACCCGGACCCGTCCATCCCCGGATACGTCCGGTACTGGAACGGTGCCGCCTGGGTACCGGGCACCAGCCGCCCGGCACCGGCCGACGGCGAGCCGCTCAGCCCGCCGCCCGGAGTGAGCCCCGCCCCCGCGCCCGCCCCCGCGGGCGCCGCCCCTGCGGCGGTCGAGGAGACGGGCCCGCACTTCTTCGACGAGGACCCGGCGGACGAGCCGGGCCGGGCAGGGGCGCCGGGCGTCCGTGCCGAGCCGGCCTCCGCGTGGGGCGCCGACCGCGGGCAGCAGTCCGGCTTCGGCGGCGACCAGGACCGTCGCGTCTCCTGGGGGACCCCGGCACCGGCCGACCCTCGCGTGGCCCACACCCCCGAGCCGCCCGTCCAGCCCGCGGCCGAACCGGCCGCGGAGGCAGGCCAGGGCCGGCGACTGGGCCAGGGCCAGGGCCAGGGCCAGGGACACGGGCGAGGACAGGGCCAGGCCGAGGGGGGCAACACGTTCGTGTTCCGCCGCCCGACGGCGGCGGACGGCGGAGCCGGGACGCCGGGCAACCCGCCCGGGTCCGGCGTCCCGGCCCCGGGCGGCCCCCCGTCCGACGACGGCACCATGATGTTCCGCCCGGTGCGCCCCGGTCGGCCGGCCGACCCGACGGGAGGCCCGGGTCGCCCGGGACCGGCGCCGGTGCCCTCCCAGGGCGCGCCCGGCGCGCCGGACGGCCCCGGCTTCGCCGCGGGCAAGGCGGCGGCCGCGCGCGCGTCAGCGGCGCAGGGACAGACGCAAGGACAGGCGCAGGGACAAGCGCAGGGCCAGGCGCAGGGACAGAGCTTCGCCCAAGGCCCGACAGGTCCGGCTGGGCCGGCAGGACCGGCGGGACCGGCTCAGGGCTTGCAAGGCGGTCCGGAGGGCACCCCGCACGGCCGCCCGCAGGGCCAGGCGGCTGCCAGGGCTCAGGCGGCCGGAGCCGCCCCGGCTCAGGCGTCCGGCGCCGGGCCGGCCGCGTCCCCCTCCCCGGCGCACGCCCCCGCCCCCTCACTGCCCCAGCAGGCCGGCGCACCCCAGCCCGTCCCCAACGCCTCCGCCGGTCCGGCCGCCGGTCCCGTCGCCACACCACTGACCAGCGGCCCCGGTGGCGGGCAGTCCTCCTGGCCGCAGCAGGTGCACCAGCTCGCCGGGTCGGGAGCGGGGGCAGGCGCGGGCGTGGGGGAGGGGCAGCCCGTCGCGCCGTGGAAGCCTCCGGTCGAGGACCCCTTCCAGGCGGCCGCACGCCGGCAGGCGGAGGCCCGGCCCGCGGGCCTCGGCAGGCGGCTGGCCGCACGCCTCGTCGACACGGTCGTCCTCGCGGGAGTCACCGCCGGCGCCGCCGTACCGCTGGGCACCAGGACGGCCGACCACATCGACGAGAAGATCGACGCGGCCAAGCTCTCCGGCCACACGGTCACTGTCTGGCTGCTGGACGGCACGACGGCGACGTACCTGGGCATCGTCCTCGCCGTCCTGCTGCTCTTCGGCGTCGTCTACGAGGCACTGCCCACCGCCAGGTGGGGCCGCACCCTGGGCAAGAAGCTGTGCGGCCTCCAGGTGCGGGACATCGAGGCGCACGAGCCTCCGTCCTTCGGCCGGGCTCTTGGCCGCTGGCTCGTCTACAGCGTGCCCGGGCTGATCGTCGTCGGGGTCGTGGGGGTGCTGTGGTGCCTGTTCGACCGGCCCTGGCACCAGTGCTGGCACGACAAGGCGGCGCACACCTTCGTGGCCGGGTGACCGGGACGGCGTAGGGGCGCGACGGCCGTCATCCGTACGGCCGCTCGCCGGATGCGGCCCGGTCGGGTTCGAGATCGACTCGGCGCATGAGCACCGAACCGCCCACCGGCCCCGAACCGCCCCCGGGCTCCGGACCCCCGCCCCCGCCCCCGGGCGGGCCACCCCCGCCGCCCGGCGGCGGAGGACCGCACGGCGGCGACCGGTACGGCGGCGGCACGGGCGGCTCCCCGTACGGCAGCGGCGGTGAACCCCACGGCGGAAGCGGTGAACCCCACGGCGGAGGCGGCGGTGCCCCGTACGGCGGAGGCGGGCCCTACGGCGGAGGCGGGCCCTACGGCGGTGGCGGGCCCTACGGAGGCGGTGGGCCCTACGGAGGCGGCCCGTATCCCGAGGACCCGCTCGCCGGGATGCCCCCGCTCGCGGACAGCGGCAGGCGCACCCTCGCGCGGATCATCGACCTGATCCTGGTGGGCATCGTCGTGTGGCTGATCACCTTGGCGCTCCGCGTCAACGAGTACACGGTGAACGCCGATCAGGTGGAAGTCGCCCGTTCCCTCTGGCAGTCGGTGGTCGGCGTGGTGCTCTACATGGCGTACGACACCTTCATGACCGCCAGATGGGGACAGACCCTCGGAAAGATGTGGCTGGGCATGCGCGTGGCGAACCTGGCAGACGGTTCCACACCGTCCGTCGCGACCGCCTTGGCGCGCGCGGCGGTGCTGTGGATTCCGTTCTGGTTCTGCTGTGCCTGCATCTGGCTGGCGATCTGCGGCGGTTGGAGCTTCTTCGACCGGCCCTACAAGCAGGGACTGCACGACAAGGCGGCCAAGACGGTGGTGGTCAGCACGAACCGCTGAACGCACTGAACCCGCTGAACGCGCCTGGTGCCTGTCCGGCCCGACGTGATGTCAGGAGCCCCCGGCGGACCCGCCCTGGCCCGTCTCCGCGCCCGCGGAGACGGGCTCTCGCCATTCGCGGGCGGGCGCCTGGACGTGCCCGACGGTCCGGGCGCCCCGGGTGTTCCGGGCGGCGGCCGCGGCGGGCGCCGCGTGCGCCTTCGGCAGCGGTACGGTCATGGCGACCAGGATCCCCAGCGCGAGTGCCGCGAGGGCGACGACCGCGATGCCCAGGCCCGAACTCGTCTGTGACAGCAGCAGCATGGCGAGCGTCGAGAGGATCACGGTGCAGGAACCGTAGGCGAGCTGTGCGGCGGTCGGACGAGGCATGGCAATCGTGTCCTCGGAAGATTTTGGGGGCGAGACGGGGTGACGGCCTGGCTTTCCGCCGACTTCCGGGCGTTCCGCCAATCGACTCTAATCCCCTGCATGCCCGAGGGGAACGGCCGGTAAGCGTGACCTAACCCACGGTGCCGATGCACAGGGGGCGCACGGAGTCACGCCGCCCGCCCGGTGCCCGGCCCCACGCGCCCGCCCACCCCGCGCGCCGCCCGGCCGCCCGTTGCCGCCGTCCGTAAAGCGAACCCCCACTCCGCATAGTGCACTTGAACTGTCCAAGTCAAGGTCTGTCTTTTCTCGTAAACCTCTAGTCAAATGTCGTCACTTGACTACACGCGTTGATCGCGCGCGGACCTTTGTCGTGGCCTGAGACCGCCCCTCCGCGCGTCAGTACGCGTCAGGGGAGGACATCAAGTGACACGTAGACCCTGGACGTTCAGAACAGCCGCGATAGGTGTCGCGCTCGCGGCGGCCACCGCCACGTTCTCGACGTTCGCCGTCGCGGAGGCCGCCACCACGGGCAGCGGCTCCGCTTCAGTGGACCGGCACGACCCGCTGTCGGGTCAGAAGGAGCACGACCTCGACGGTCCGCTGAGCAAGACCCAGGAAGCTCAGCGCCAGGAAGCGCTCAACCAGGTCATATCCGGCAAGGCCACGGTCAAGGACCGTGACGGTTCGAAGGTCGTCCAGCTCAAGGGCAAGAAGGGCGACAGCAAGTACGTCGAGCTCGGCCGCGAGAAAACCGACAAGATCTTCACGATCCTGGTGGAGTTCGGCGACCAGGTCGACAGCCGTTACGGCGGCACGCCCGGCCCGCTGCACAACCAGATAGCCGCGCCCGACCGTACCAAGGACAACAGCACGGACTGGCAGGCGGACTACAACCAGAAGCACTACCAGGACCTGTACTTCGGCACCGGCAAGGACACCGAGTCGCTGAAGAAGTACTACGAGACGCAGTCCTCGGGCCGCTACTCGGTCGACGGCGAGGTGACCGACTGGGTCAAGGTCCCCTACAACGAGGCCCGTTACGGCTCCAACGCCGCCGGTGACTCGGCTGCCTGGTACGCGGTCCAGGACGGCGTCAACGCCTGGGTCGCCCAGCGCGAGGCCGCCGGTGACACCGCGGCCGAGATCCGCACCGAGCTCGCCCAGTTCGACCAGTGGGACCGCTACGACCACGACGGCGACGGCGACTTCAACGAGCCCGACGGCTACATCGACCACTTCCAGATCGTGCACGCCGGCGAGGACGAGTCCGCGGGCGGCGGCGCCCAGGGCACGGACGCCATCTGGGCCCACCGCTGGTACGCCTTCGGCACCGACGCCGGCGCGACCGGCCCGGACGGCAACAAGCTCGGCGGCACCCAGATCGGCGACACCGGCATCTGGGTCGGCGACTACACCATCCAGCCCGAGAACGGCGGACTCGGCGTCTTCGCCCACGAGTACGGCCACGACCTCGGTCTGCCGGACGAGTACGACACCAACGGCGGCGAGAACTCGACCGGGTTCTGGACCCTGATGTCGTCCGGTTCCTGGCTGGGCACGGGCAAGGAGGCCATCGGCAACCTGCCCGGCGACATGAACGCCTGGGACAAGCTCCAGCTGGGCTGGCTCAACTACGACACGGCCAAGGCCGGCGTGAACTCGTGGCACAAGCTGGGCGTGGCGGAGTACAACACCAAGCACAAGCAGGCGCTGGTCGTCTCGCTGCCCGACAAGGCGGTCAAGACCGAGGTGGTCACCCCGGCCGAGGGCGCGAGCCAGTGGTGGAGCGGCAGCGGCAACGACCTGAAGAACACGCTGACCCGCTCGGTCGACCTGACCGGCAAGTCCTCGGCCACCCTGTCCCTGGACGGCTGGTACGACATCGAGTCCGAGTACGACTACCTCTACGCCGAGGTGTCGACCGACGGCGGCGCCAACTGGACCGCCCTGGACGGCACGGTGAACGGTCAGCCGATCCCGCGCGACGCCAGTGACAAGCCGGGGCTGACCGGTTCGATCGACGCGTACGCGAAGCTGTCGTACCCGCTGGACGCCTACGCGGGCAAGAAGTTCGACCTGCGCTTCCGCTACCAGACCGACGGCGGTGTGGCGCTCAAGGGCTTCGCGGCCGACGAGATCACGCTGACCGCGGACGGCTCGGCGGTCTTCTCCGACAACGCGGAGAGCGCCGACCCGGCCTGGACGGCCGCCGGCTTCTCGCGCATCGGCGCGTCCTTCACCAAGGACTACAAGCAGTACTACATCGCCGAGAACCGTCAGTACGTGTCGTACGACAAGACCCTGAAGGTCGGCCCGTACAACTTCGGCTTCTCGACGACCCGTCCGGACTGGGTGGAGCACCTCCCGTACCAGAACGGCCTGTTGATCTGGAAGTGGGACACCTCGCAGGCGGACAACAACACCGCCGACCACCCCGGCACCGGTCTGATCCTGCCGATCGACTCGCACCCGACGCCGCTGAAGTGGACCGACGGCACGCTGCTGCGCAACCGGTTCCAGGCGTACGACTCCCCGTTCACCCTGGAGCGCACGGACGCGATCACGCTGCACAAGGCGGACGTGCCGGTGCGGATCAAGTCGCAGAAGGGGGTGTCGGTCTTCAACGACCACACCAACACCTACTACGACGCGTCGAACCCGGCGGCCGGTGTCAAGATCACTGACACCAACACCAAGATCAAGATCGAAAAGGTGGCCAAGGACGGCTCCACGATCGAGCTCGAGGTCGGGCCCGCCGTGAAGTAGTCCACATCTTCGCAGGTCACACGCGTATCGGCGGTAACCCCTGGCGGGTTGCCGCCGATCGTGTTTAGGTGCCTGCTGTGGCTCTCTTATTGACACCGACCGGAACGGGGATGTGACCGCATGGCCGCAGGAGGCTTCAGCAAGCTGCCGAACGGCACGGTGGTGGTGGCGCTGAACCTGCCCGCCGCCGCGCCCGACGGCGTCGGCGGCGTCCGTGTGCTCGTCCACGCCCGCAACCGTGCCCGCGCCCTGACCCGGCTGCGCAACCTGGGCCTGCGCGCGGTCTACCTGCGGGGCAACGCCGCCCCGCCCACCCCGGACGAGATCACCGCGGTGCTGCACCACCCCGACGGCCTCATATGGCGCACATCCCGGGACCACGCCGTCGGTGTCCCCGCCGGCCCCCCGGAGCTGTGGCACCCGATCAGAAGCCTCCTGCGCCCGCACACACCCGCCCAGGCCTCGTAGCCCGGGGCTCCGGGGCTCAGGGCTCCAGGGTCTACGCCACCACCGGCTTGCCCGTCAGCTCCACGCCCGCGCGGCGCAGCTCCTCCAGGGCCCGCTCGGTGGTCTCCGCCGACACCCCGGCGGTGAGGTCCAGCAGCACCTGGGTGCGGAAGCCCTCCTTCACGGCGTCCAGGGCGGTGGCGCGCACACAGTGGTCCGTGGCGATCCCGACCACGTCGACCTCGGTGATCTCCCTGGCCCTCAGCCAGTCGGCCAGGGACACGCCGTTCTCGTCGACGCCCTCGAAGCCGCTGTAGGCCGCCGCGTACGCGCCCTTCTCGAAGACGGCGTCGATCGCGCCGGAGGTGACGGCGGGCGCGAAGTTCGGGTGGAAGCCCACGCCCTCCGTGCCCGCCACGCAGTGCGCGGGCCAGGTGCGGACGTAGTCGGGGTCGTCGGCGAAGTGCCCGCCGGGCGCGATGTGGTGGTCGCGGGTGGCCACCACGTGCCGGTAGCCGGCGGGCGCCTGTCCGATCAGCTCGGTGATCGCGGCGGCGACGTCCGCCCCACCGGCCACCGCGAGGCTGCCCCCCTCGCAGAAGTCGTTCTGCACATCGACGACGATCAAGGCGCGGCGCATGGTGGGTGTCCTTCGGCTCTGGGATCAGTGGTCGGACCAGCTCTCGGCGGTGCTGAAGCGGTGCCCGCTTCAGAGGGTGTCTCACCGATCACGCCGGGCTCGCGGCGGCTGGTGCCGCACCTCGCCGCGTTGTCGTCGGTCGCCGATGCTCCGCATCGACTCCCTCCTCCGCCTTGCGATGCACGGCACC
>NZ_JBEXZD010000117.1:0-25107 GCF_040628575.1 Streptomyces sp. NPDC006393 | reverse complement strand
GCGTTGACTTTTGGCACGCTGTTGAGTTCTCAAGGAACGGACGCTTCCTTCGTACTCACCCTCTCGGGCTTTCCTCCGGGCGCTTCCCTTCGGTGATCCAAACTCTATCAGGCTTTTCCGGCCTCTCTGACCACCGCCCCGCGGACATGCCGAAGGCGATCCAGAGATAGGATCTGACAAGTTGGGTGCTGCCCGAGCAAGGACGCTTGGTCCGCGTCACTCTCTCCGCCGGACAGGAGTACGACTCTACATCCGTCCGCAGATCCGGTGCAAATCGTCGTGATTGGTGGTCTAGACCACCAACGTGAGCTGTCGTAAGCTCTCGCCCGGATCCGGTACTTACCGTGACATACCCTGCTGCACAGTGCGCCGTCCGGGACAGGCAGTGACGGCACATACGATCTCCACCCCTGGGAGGCTTCCCATGACCACCGTGACGTCCCCGCTCGCCGGACGCGCCATCGGACTGGCCGCAGTGCCGGACCCGGTCTTCTCCGGCGCCATGGTCGGCCCGGGCACCGCCATCGATCCCGTGCGTGAGCCGTCCGAGGCGGTCGCTCCGGTGGACGGTGTCATCGTCTCGCTGCACCCGCACGCGTTCGTCGTCGTCGACGAGCAGGGACACGGCGTGCTCGTCCACCTCGGCATCGACACCGTGCAGCTCAACGGCGAGGGCTTCGAGCTGCTCGTGAACAAGGGCGACACCGTGACCCGCGGCCAGGCCGTGGTGCGCTGGGACCCCGCCGCCGTCGAGGCCGCCGGCAAGTCGCCCGTGTGCCCGGTCGTGGCCCTGGAGGCCACCGCCGACTCCCTCTCCGATCTTCGCGACAACGGCGATGTGAAGGCCGGCGACAGCCTCTTCGCCTGGAAGTGACCCCCGGCCGTCCTTGAGGACAAGGACGAGGACGGCGAACAGAACGACCACCGCGGCGGGAGCCGCCGCATTAATCGGAGACCGGTGAGATGGAGACAACGCTGCGAGGCGTCGGTGTGAGCCACGGAGTGGCGATCGGCGAGGTACGGCACATGGGGACGGCGGTGCTGGAGCCGCCTGCCAAGCAGATACCGGCGGAGGAGGCGGAGCGCGAACAGGGGCGCGCCCGCCAGGCCGTGGAGGCGGTGGCGGCCGATCTCATGGCGCGCGGCAACCTGGCCGGGGGCGAGGCCCAGGCCGTGCTGGAGGCGCAGGCCATGATGGCGCAGGACCCCGAGCTGATCGCGGACGTGGACCGGCGCATCGCCGTCGGCAGCACGGCGGAGCGCGCGGTGTACGACGCGTTCGCCGCCTACCGGGACCTGCTGGCCGGTGCGGGTGAGTACCTGGCGGGGCGCGTGGCCGACCTCGACGACGTGCGGAACCGTATCGTCGCCCGGCTGCTCGGCGTTCCCATGCCGGGTGTTCCGGACAGCGACGAGCCGTACGTCCTGGTCGCCCGTGACCTGGCGCCCGCCGACACCGCGCTGCTGGACCCGGGCCTGGTTCTGGGCTTCGTCACCGAGGAGGGTGGACCGACCAGCCACAGCGCGATTCTGGCGCGCGCGCTCGGGGTGCCCGCGGTCGTGGCACTGCCCGGCGCCGGGGAGCTGTCCGAAGGCACGGTCATCGCGGTGGACGGCAGCACCGGCGAGATCTTCGTGAACCCCAGTGACGAGAAGAAGGCCCAGCTGGAGGCGGCGGCCGCGGAGCGCAAGGCGGCTCTGGCGGCCTCGGTGGGCCCGGGTGCCACGTCCGACGGTCACAAGGTGCCGCTGCTCGCCAACATCGGGGGGCCGGCGGACGTGCCGGCGGCGGTCGAGGCCGGTGCGGAGGGCGTGGGCCTGTTCCGGACCGAGTTCCTGTTCCTGGACGACAACAAGAACGCGCCGTCCGAGGAGAAGCAGATCGAGGCCTACCGGCAGGTCCTGGAGGCCTTCCCCGAGGGCCGTGTCGTCGTGCGGGTGCTGGACGCGGGCGCGGACAAGCCGCTGGACTTCCTGACCCCGGCCGACGAGCCGAACCCCGCCTTGGGCGTGCGGGGTCTGCGGACGCTGCTCGACCACCCGGACGTGCTGCGGACGCAGCTGACGGCGCTGGCCAAGGCGGCCGAGGGGCTGCCGGTCTATCTCGAGGTCATGGCTCCCATGGTCGCGGACCGGGCCGATGCGAAGGCGTTCGCGGACGCGTGCCGTGCGGCGGGGCTGCGGGCGAAGTTCGGTGCGATGGTGGAGATTCCGTCGGCCGCGCTGCGGGCCCGCTCGGTGCTGCAGGAGGTCGAGTTCCTGTCGTTGGGGACCAATGACCTCGCTCAGTACACGTTCGCCGCGGACCGTCAGGTGGGCGCGGTGTCCCGGCTTCAGGACCCGTGGCAGCCCGCGCTGCTCGACCTGGTGGCGCTGGCCGCCGAGGCGGCGAAGGCCGAGGGCAAGAGCTGTGGTGTCTGTGGTGAGGCCGCGTCGGATCCGCTGCTCGCGTGTGTGCTGACCGGTCTGGGTGTCACCTCCCTGTCCATGGGTGCGGCGTCGCTGCCGTATGTCCGGGCGACGCTGGCCAAGCACACGCTGGCGCAGTGCGAGCGTGCGGCGGCGGCCGCGCGTGCCGCGGACAGCGCCGACGAGGCGCGTAGCGCGGCGCAGGCGGTGCTGTCCGGCGAGTGACGGGCCGGGCCCGTTCCGGACCGTATCGGCTGGCTGTCGAGGGGCGCTCCACAGGGGTGGGGCGCCCCTTCGCGTGTTCAGTGACGGTGCCGGGGGTGCTGTCCCTTCTCTCCGAGGTCTGTCTCTCCGAGGTCGGGTGGTGCGCTGTAGTCGACGCCGGATTCCGGTCCGATCAGGTCGCCGGATTCGGCGTCGGTGCAGTAGGCGTCGAAGACCTCGCCCTCGGTGAGGGGGACCAGGCCGTCGCCGCGCAGGCGCCAGCCGTAGACGCGGTCGCGGAGGCCGGGCCGGGTGGTGCGCACGACGAGTCCGCCGGGGTTGCGGGTGGCGATGCCGAGGGCGAGGACCGTGGTGAACTCGAGTGCCTCGGCCTCGTCGAGCTGGGTTGCGCCGCTGTCGTCGGTGTCGGCGTGGAGGGCGGCGACGAGGGTTTCGGGTGGGGCGGTGACGCTGCACACCAGGTGCCGGTCTCCCGGTGCTGCCGTCTCGAGGATGCGGGCGAGGAGGTCGGTGGCTCGGTCGAAGGCGGCGCGGCCGATGTCCTCGCCGCAGGTGGTGCAGGGGCCGAGCCGGGCGAGGAGTGTGGAGGCGTATTCCCAGGTGGCCTGGCGGACGGCCTCGTCGACGAGGGCGGGCACGAGTTCGGCGAGGGGCCGTCCGTCGTAGGGGACGGTCGGGCCGGTGGTGGCGATCTCGGCGGTGAAGCGGGCGCGGCTGGCCGGAGCGTCGGGGTCGAGGCCGGCGCCGGCGCAGTATTCGGCGTATTCCTCGGGGTCGAAGAGGGGCACTGCGGTGTGGCTGCCCTGGGCGGCCCGGGTCCTCAGGAGTGCCTCGACCTGTTGGAGGTAGGTGGTGTGGTCGTCGAAGGTGAAGCTGCGGTAGCGCCGCATGGTGCGGAAGTCGTGTTCGTCGGTGAGCAGGCCGATGGTGCCGGCGATTTCGCGGCGCAGGACGCGTCGCATGCTCTGGTGGTCGGTGTGCGCCATGTTCTCCCCCTGTGTGCACGGTCGATCACTGCTCACTCACAGTAACCGGCGGCACTGACAACGAGGGGCGGGCGAGTCGGTCACGGACCGTGCGGTGCTGGATGACGCAGGTCAGGGCGATGATGGCGCCGAAGAGCGTCCATCCCGCGGGGCCCGCGGCGATGGCCGCGGTGACGGCGAGCGGTCCGATGCTGCGCTGTGCGGACTGTGCGAGTCCGTGGACGCCCAGGTAGGTGCCCTGGGCCTGGGCGGGCGCGAGGGCGACGGACAGTTCCCAGGAGATGGTGGCGTGGAGCATTTCGGCCGTGGTGAAGGCGGTGGCCGCGGCGGTCAGGAGCAGGGTGGCGCCGACGGTGCCGGTGGTCGCGGACAGCGCCATGGCGGTGCCGCCGACGGCGTAGGCGGCCGAGAGCGGGATCAGCAGGCCGCGGGCGGCCGCCGTGGTGGCGCCGAAGCGGGCCAGGGGGACCTGGAGGACGACCACCATCACGTTGTTGAGGACCATGAGCAGGGGTGCGAGGCCGTGGGGTGTGCCGGCGGTGTGCGCGATCCACAGGGGCAGGCCGACCTTGAAGACCGCGTCGTCGAGGAAGAGGACGGTCTCGGTGGCGACGTAGCGGAGGTAGGTGCGGTCGCGCCAGGGACTGGTGGGCCTGGTGGTGGGCTCGGGGGTGTGTGAGCCGGCGACGGTCCTGGTGGGGGAAGGGGGTTCCGCGCAGCGCAGGGTGAGGAGGGCGGCGGCGACGAAGGAGAGCGCGTCGCCGGTGAGCAGCCACCGGTAGGCGGTGGTGGTGCCCAGGGTGAGGGCGGCTGCGGCGCCGAGGCCGCCGAGTGCCCAGCCTGCGTTGGCCAGGGTGCGGTTGAGGGCCTGGTAGCGGACGCGGTCGGGGCCGGCGACGCGGGTGGCGTAGAGCTTGGTGAGGACGCTCGCGGCGCGGTCGCCGAGGCTGCCCACGGCGCAGAAGGTGACCAGCAGGGCGTAGTTGTCGCTGGTGAGGAGTGCGAGGGAGGCGAGCGCGCGCAGGAGTTGCAGGGCGATGAGGACGCGGGTGAGGGGGAGCCGGTCGGCGAGGTGGCCGCCGAGAGGGGCGCCGGCTATGCCGACGGCTCCGGCGAGGGCGGCGAGGGTGCCGACCTGGGCGACGGAGAGGCCGGAGACGTAGGTGAAGTACAGGACGGAGACGGAGGCCCACAGTCCGCTGCCGGTGCGGTCGACGAGGGCGACGGCGAGCATTCTGCGGCCGTCCCGTCCGCCGGGGATACGTGCCGGTCCTGCTCCTGCGCGTCCTGTGCGGCGGGTGGTCCCCACTGCTCCCCCTTGCCATGGAGTTATGTACTGATACATAATCAATGATGTGGCAACACAATATGCGATCAGTGGCACGACGGCCAAGGGAATTGCCGCGTCCGTGGAGCGGGCCGTGGCGGAGGGCGCCCTGGCTCCGGGTACGGCGCTGCCTCCGGTGCGGCGGCTGGCCGACGAGCTGGGGGTGAGCCCCGGGACGGTCGCCACCGCGTACAAGGAGCTGCGGGGGCGGGGCATCGTCGTCACCCGGGGCCGCGGCGGGACCGTCGTCGCCCCGGCCCCGGCGGTGGCCTCGCGCCGCCCGCCGAAGGTGCCCCCGGGGCTGCGGGACCTCGCCGGCGGGCACCCCGATCCCGCGTTTCTCCCCGGTCTGGTGCCGCCGTCGCGCCTGGCCCCGGGTGCCCGGTCGCACCGCTCGACGCCCCGGCTGGCGCGGCTGGAGGAGGTCGTGCGCGACTGGCTGCGGCCCGACGGGGTGCCGGTGGAGCATGTGACGTTCGCCCACGGTGCGCTTGATCTCGTCGGGCGGCTGCTGTCCGTGGAGCTGCGGCCCGGTGACGCGGTGGCGATGGAGGATCCCGGCTATCACCATCTGCTGGACCTGGTGACCGCGCTGGGGCTGCGCAGCGTCCCGGTGGCGGTGGACGACGAGGGGATCCGTCCCGATGCCCTGCGGCAGGCGCTGCGGGCGGGTGCGCGGGCCGTGGTGTGCAGTCCTCGGGGGCAGAACCCGTACGGCGGCTGCTTCTCGGCGGAGCGTCGCGAGGCGCTGGCCGGCGTACTGCGCGAGGCCCCGGACGTGCTGGTCGTCGAGAACGACCACGCCTCGGCGGTCACCGACGCACCCCTGCGGACGCTCACCGCCGACGGCCCGGCGCGCTGGGTGCATGTGCGGACCGTGAGCAAGTTCCTGGGCGCCGATCTGCGCTGGGCCGCCGCGGCGTGCGACGCCACCACCCTGGCCCGTCACGACGGGCGGCTGCTGCTGACGTCCGGCTGGGTCAGCCATCTGCTCCAGGAGACGGTGCTCGGGCTGATGACGGACGAGGGCACGCGCGCGCTGGTGTCCCGTGCACGCGCGGCGTACACGATGCGCCGTGACGCTCTCCTGGAGGAGCTGGCGTTCAGGGGGATCCCGGCGCACGGGGCGAGCGGCATGAACGTGTGGGTGCCGGTGACGGACGAGTCCGCCGTGGTGAACGGGCTGCGGTCCTACGGCTGGTGGGTCGCCGCGGGCGCGCGGTTCCGCCTGTCCGCGGGACCCGGCGTACGGATCTCGGTCGCTGAGCTGGTGCCGGGCGACGCGGCGCGGCTGGCCTCGGACTTCGCCGCCGTGCTCGGCGAGTCCGAGGCCACCTACGGGGGCTGACCGGGGCGCTCAGGCGCGCTTGCGGGCCAGGTCCTCGTAGAAGCGCAGCAGCTCGACGTCGTCGATGGACCCGGGGTTGACCGCCTTCTCCAGCGGGGTGCCCTGGAGGAGGCGCTTGACCGGTACCTCGATGCGCTTGCCGGTGAGGGTGTGCGGGATGCCCGGCACCTCGATGACCTCGTCGGGGATGTGACGCGGGGAGAGCTGTTCGCGGATGGTCTGCTTGATCCGGTTCAGGAGCGCGTCGTCGAGGACGGCTCCGGGGGCCAGGTGCACGAAGAGGGGCATCCAGTAGCCGCCGTCGGGCTGTTCGACTCCGATGACGAGGGATTCCTTGATCTCGGGCAGCCGTTCGACGGCTTCGTAGATGTCGGCGGATCCCATCCGTACGCCCTGGCGGTTGAGCGTGGAGTCGGAGCGGCCGTGGATGATCACCGAGCCGCGGGAGGTGAGCGTGATCCAGTCGCCGTGGCGCCATACGCCGGGGTACATGGCGAAGTAGCTGTCGTGGTAGCGGCTGCCGTCGGGGTCGTTCCAGAAGTGGATCGGCATCGACGGCATGGGGTTGGCGACGACGAGCTCGCCGACCTCGTCGACCAGCGGTTCGCCGCTCGGGTCCCAGGACTGGAGATCGGTGCCCAGACAGGGGGCCTGGAGCTCGCCGATGTGGACCGGAAGGGTCGGGACGGCTCCGGCGAAGCAGGAGCAGACGTCGGTGCCGCCGCTGACGGAGGCGATCCACAGGTCGGCCCCGCTCTCGGCGAACTCGTCGTGCAGCCAGCGGAAGCCGTCGGGCGGCAGCGGGGAGCCGGTGGTGGCCACGCAACGGACCGTGGACAGGTCGTGGTCGCGGGCGGGGTGGACCTGCGCCTTGCGGCAGGCCATCACGTACGCGGCGGAGGTGCCGAAGAGGGTGGCTCCGGTGCGCTCGGCGACCCCCCACTGGGCACCGGTGTCGGGAAAGCCGGGACTGCCGTCGTACAGGACGATCGTGGTGCCCGTCAGCAGGCCGGAGACGAGGAAGTTCCACATCATCCAGCCGGTCGAGGTGTACCAGAAGAAGCGGTCCTCGGGGCCGAGGTCGCAGTGCAGGCCGAGTTGCTTGAGGTGTTCGACGAGGATGCCGCCCTGGGACTGCACGATGGCCTTGGGCAGACCGGTGGTACCGGACGAGTACAGCACCCACAGCGGATGGTCGAAGGGCACCTGTTCGAAGACGGGCTCGACGTCGGCGGAGGTCAGGGCCGACCACTCCAGGGCGCCCTCGGGGGCCGCGGTGCCGAGCAGGGGGATGTGGACGACGGCGCGCAGGGTGGGCAGTTCGCGGCGCAGTTCGGCGACGACGTCGCGGCGGTCGTGCTCCCTGCCGCCGTAGCGGTAGCCGTCGACGGTGAACAGCACGACCGGTTCGACCTGCTGGAAGCGGTCCAGGACGCTGCGGGCGCCGAAGTCGGGGGCGCAGGAGGTCCATACGGCGCCCACGGCGGCCGTGGCGAGGAGGGCGACGACCGCCTGGGGGATGTTCGGCAGGTAGCCGCTGACACGGTCTCCCGGGCGTACGCCGAGGGCGCGCAGTTCGGCGGCCAGGGAGCCCACCTGGCGGCGCAGCTCGGACCAGGTCACCGGGGCGGGTTCGTGGGTCTCGTCGACGTACAGGAGGGCCGGTTCGTGCGCGCGGGTGTCAGCGGCGCGCAGGGCGTGCTCGGCGTAGTTCAGGGTGGCTCCGGTGAACCACTGCGCCCCGGGCATGGTCCGGTCGCCCAGCACGCGCGCGTAGGGGGCGGAGAAGCGTACGTCGAACCACTCCGTGACGGCCTTCCAGAAGGTGTCCAGTTCGTCGACGGACCAGCGGTGCAGGGCCGCGTAGCCGCCCTGGGCGGGCGCTCCGTGGTGCTCGGCCGCCCAGGCCTGGAACTTCGTGATCCGTGCCTGGGCGATGCGCTGCGGATCGGGCTGCCAGAGCGGCAGGGGGTTCGCGGTCGACATGGGGCGGCTCCCGGGCTGTGCGCGTCGTGTGCGTCGGTCCGCGCACGTGCTGGGGTGTGCGCGTGACGCGGCTGACACGGACGATGCCACGTGATCGACTTCTGCACCAGGGTCCACCCCACATAGTCCCAGTCGTGACGATGTGGCCCGGGCCTGGGTGAACGGCAATTGAACGACACGCGCCCGGAGCGCTGTCGATGGCAGGGTGAGCAGCATGGACGGTCGTGACCTGGTGCGTTCGGTGAAGGCGGTCGGCTCTGTGGGCGCGGCCCAGGGGCTGCGCACCGTACGGGCCGCCTGGCGCAGGCGGCGTGCCGACGCCAGGGCCCTGCCGCCACGGGGGCCCGAGCGTGCGCGGACGCCCGGCGTGGTGCGGGACGCGGAGCCCGGGCCCGGGGGCGGGATCGTGCGGTTCAGCCGGTCGGAGCTGCGCATCCTGGTCGCGGTGAACGGTGCCGTCTTCTGGGGCTGGGACGGGGCCGGTCCCGAGCCGTCGTACGCGCTGGCCGGTCGCTGCCCCGAGCCGGACCCCCGGGCGGTGCTGGAGCCGGACAAGGAGGGCGGCTGGCGGGTCGTGGCCGAGCGGGTCACCGTCGCCGTCTCGCGGCAGGGCGCGATCGAGGTGCGCACTCCCGGAGGCCTGCCCCTGCGGCGGGATCTGCCGCCCCGGTGGTGGGAGCCGGCCGGCGAAGGCCCGGCGCGCTGGCTGCAACGGTCGGAGGTGGCGGCCGACGCACGGTTCTTCGGCCTGGGCGGGCGGGCGTCCGGGCCTCGATTGCGCGACGGCACCTATCGGCTGTGGAACACCGATCCCGGTCACTCGTTCGAACCCGGGGACGATCCGCTGTACATCACCATGCCGGTCCAGTGGGTGGTGGCCGACGCGGGCACGCATCTGGCGTTCCACGACAACACCTGGGACGGCACGGTCGTCCTGCGGGAGGGTGTGGAGGGCGCCGGCTCGGGCCACGACCGGGGAGGCGTGAGCGAACTGCGGATGGACGGCGGTCCGCTGCGCTGCTGGGTGATCGTCGGTACTCCCGCGCGCGTGGCGCACGCCTGGGCGTCGCTCACGGGGGCGGCGGCGCTGCCGCCCGCGTGGGCTCTGGGCCACCATCACGCACGGTGGGGTTTCGGCACCGAGGAGGAGGTGCGGCGGATCGTCGCGGGCTACCACGACCAGGGACTGCCCCTGGACGCCGTGCACCTGGACATCGACCACTACGACGCGCACCAGGTGTTCACCGTCGACCAGGACCGCTTCCCGAAGCTGCCGGTGCTGGCGGAGGAGCTGCGCCGGGACGGGATCCGGCTGGTGTCGATCGTCGACCCTGCCGTGCGGGCCGCGCCGGGCAACGCCGTGTACGACACCGGCACGACCGAGGACGTCTTCGTGCGGGACGCCTCGGGCGAGGTCGTACGGGGCGTGGTGTGGCCCGGGGAGACGGTCTTCCCGGACTTCACGCACGCGCGCGTGCGGCGGTGGTGGGGCCGGCTGTACGAGGAGCGGCTGAGCCAGGGGTTCGCGGGGTTCTGGCACGACATGAACGAGCCGACCTCCTTCGCCGCCTTCGGGGAGACGACGCTGCCCCGGTCGGCCCGGCACGCCCTTGAGGGCCGGGGCGGCGACCACCGCGAGGCGCACAACGTGTACGGCCTGTGCATGGCCCGGGCCGGGTACGAGGGGCTGCGCGAGCTGGCGCCCGGCGAGCGGCCGTTCGTCTTCTCCCGTTCGGGGTGGGCCGGCCTCCAGCGCTACGGCGGCACCTGGTCGGGGGACGTGGCCACGAGCTGGCCGGGACTGAAGGCCTCGTTGTCGCTGGTGCTGGGTCTGGGGCTGTGCGGGGTGCCCTACTCGGGTCCGGACGTGGGCGGGTTCGACGGCAGTCCCTCGCCGGAGCTGTACCTGCGCTGGTTCCAGCTGGGCGCGTATCTGCCGCTGTTCCGGACGCACGCGAGCCTGCGGGCGGGCCGGAGAGAGCCCTGGGAGTTCGGGCCCGAGGTGCTGGAGCACGCGCGCGTGGCGCTCGTCGAGCGCCGGCGTCTGCTGCCCTACTTCGTGACGCTGGCGCATCTGGCACGGCGCACGGGGGCGCCCTACGTCCGCCCGGTGTGGTGGGGCGCGCCGGAGGACCGCGCCCTGCGCGACTGCGAGGACGCCTTCCTGCTCGGAGACAGCCTGCTGGTGGCACCGGTGCTCCGGCCCGGCACCGAACGGCGGGCGGTGCGGCTGCCGCCGGGCCGCTGGTACGACACGGTGACGGGGCGGGCGTACGAGGGGCCGGGGCAGGTGCTGGTCGACACCCCCTTGGAGCGGATTCCCGTGCTCGCGCGCGCGGGAGCCGTGATTCCCGTGCGGGGCGAGCGGGGCGGGCTGGAGCTGGAGGTGTGGGCGCCCGCCCCGGGCCGGACGGGGGGCGGGCTGGTGGTGCCGGACGCGGGCGACGGGTGGGACGAACCGGAGATCGAGCGCTATGTGGTCCGCCTGCACGGCCGGCGGGTGGTCGTGGAGCACGAGCGGGAGGAGGGGGTGAGCGCCCCACCCCACCCGCTCCGCGTCCGAGGACTCGACGAGCGCTGAGCGCTCGGCTCAGACGTACCGGCCCTCGAACCAGGCGCGTACGGCCAGCGTGTGCAGGGGGAAGGCCAGCTCCTCGGGCCTGCGCAGCAGGTGCCACCCCTCCGTCTCGTCGGTGGCGGCGGACTGCGGCAGACCTTCGGCCGGGCGCTCCGGGAGCAGCCCGAAGAGGAGCAGATGGCCGTCGGGCGAGCTCATGGCATCGGCGAGCCGCACGTCGCGGGCGGCCGCGTCGATGCCCGTCTCCTCCTTGAGCTCGCGGACGACGGCGTGCCGCCAGTCCTCCCGGTCGTCGATGAAGCCACCGGGCAGGGCCGTGCCCCCGCGCGCGGGGGCCACGGTGCGGGTGATCACGACCAGGGCGGTGCCCTTGGTGTCGTACACGGGCTGGAGGGCCACCGCGACCGGCAGCGGGTTGCGGTAGGCCACGGTCCCGCAGGCCCGGCAGGTGCGGGGCCAGCCGGAGATGCCCTCCCCATAGGGCGCTCCGCAGCTGGAACAGTGGGAGTCCGGTGCGGAGTTGACAGTCAGGTGCTGATTTTCGGACACGCGCGGACTGTATCCGATCAGAGGAAGGGCGTCTCCTGTCAGATGCTTCGAGCAGCCGCTCAGCGCCCCGGAGTGAGGGACTTCCGGGAGACCGGGAAGTCGAAGTAGGTGTCCGGGTAGGGCTCGGGCTGGTAGGTGAAGTGCCACCATTCCTCGGCGAGGTTCACGAATCCGAGGTTCTCCAGGGTGCTCTTGAGCAGCAGCCGGTTGGCGCGCTGTTGCCCCTGGATCCTGGGGTCGAGCGTGTGCGCGAGGGTGTCGAAGCAGTCGAATCCGGTCCCCATGTCGAGGGAGTTGTCGGGAAAGCGCTCGCTCTTGGGCGCGTAGCAGGGCACGAGGCTCTGGCCGGGGACATAGGGGTGGGTCGGCCGGGCCGGGAGCCTGACGACGGTGAGGTCCGTCGTCGAGCCGCGACTGTGGCCGGATTTCGCCGCGATGTAGCCGTCGTCGAACAGCCGGGTCTTGTCGACGCGCGGATAGAACTCCGCCTTCATGGCCTGGTCGTCGAGGTCCTTGGCCCAGCGGACGAAGTGGTCCACGGCGCGTTGCGGCCGGTAGCAGTCGTAGACCTTCAGGCTGTAGCCCTTGCGCAGCAGTTCCTTCTGGGCCTTGTGCAGGGCCTCGGCGGCGGGCCGGGTGAGGATGCACATCGGCTGCTCGTAGCCGTCGACGCGCTCGCCGACGAAGTTGTGGGGCGTGAAGTAGCGCATCTCCTGGATGATCGTGGGATCCACGGCGCTCAGCGCCACGAAGTCCTTGGGTGCCCTGGGATCGGCGGGGGTGGCCCGGGCGGTGGCGGAGGCGGCGGTCACGGTCAGCAGGGCGGCCACGGCGGTGATCACACCGCGGAGGGCACGGGACAGACGTGTCATGTCTCCTACATCTATCGGGAGGAGGTCCGCCGTGGGAAGCGGTTGCGCGCCGTTCGGGCGGAGCCCGAGTGCGGTCGTGTGCGCTTCCGGCGGGACGCGGTCGCGGACGTACGCGCCGACAAGTGTCCGAAAGCCCTTTCGCACACCCACTGTGATCGCACCGGAATCCTGCGTTAACGTCTCATGAACTAGGCCTGGGGGTGAGCGGGCGGCGCCATCATGCTCCCGTGCGTTCCTGGACGGATACTCTCCGCTTCGCCTTCCAGCCCGTGGTCAATCTGGCCACCGGCGGGGTCACCGCTCTGGAGGTCCTGGCCCGGCCGGAGAGCGGTGACGTCCTTGCCGACGCCCGCCGGGACCCCGAGCTCGACGGCCGTCTGGCGGTGTCGGCGCTGCGCGCGGCGGCCCGCACGGAGACACTGCTCCCCCTCCACCTCAACGTCTTCGCCGGCACCCTCGCCGACCTCGGCGGCCTCGGCCCCCTGCACGACGCCGTGCGCGGGGCGGGACGGCTGCCGTGGGAGGTCACGATCGACGTCGCGCCGCCGTACACGCACGTACCGCAGCGGGCACTGCTGGAGGCGATCGCCGTGCTGCGCGCCCAGGGTTTCCGGATCGCCGCCGACGGCGTCGGCGACGGGGACGTGCCCCTGCGACTGCTCAGCGACCTCGCCCCGGACCTGGTGAAGCTCGACGCCTCACTACTGGCGCGGCCCGCGGCGGTTCGGGGGATGCGGACGCTGTGCGAGCAGCTGGGGGCGCTCCTGGCCGTCGAGGGGGTGGAGACCGAACACCAGTGCGCGCTCGCACTGTCGGCCGGCGCCCAACTGGCGCAGGGCGAACTGTTCGCACCGCCCGCCCGGCTGCCCGTCGCGGACGTGTACGTTCCGCCGCGCTCCCCCGAGATCCCGCCGGCTCCGCGCTCCGGGCCCTCGGTGCGGGAGTTCCTGCGGCCCGCCGCGATGCTGCCCGCCGACGCCTGCGCGGGCCGGGTCCAGGCGTTGCTGACCGGGTCGCCCGACGTGTCCGGCGTGCTTCTCGTGGACGCGCGCGGAACGCCGCTGCGGTCGGTGCACCGGTCCCGCTTCCTGCTGACGATGTCGGGGCGCTACGGCCACGCCCTGTACGCCGACCGGCCGGCCGCCAGACTGGGCGACCCGCCGCGTACGGTCGGCGTCGACGCCACCGCCTGGGAGGTGCTGGACGTCGTCGCGGTCGGCGGCCGGGACCGCACGTCGGACGACGTGGCGGTCGTCGACCGGAGCGGGCGGTGCGTGGGCGTCGTACGGCTGGCGGACCTGGTCCGGGCGCTGGCCGAGTCCCGGGTGGAGGAGGCGGCGGGCCTCAATCCGCTGACCCGGCTGCCCGGCTCGGACGCGATCACCGGCGAGGTGGACCGGCGCATATCCGCAGGGCGGCCGTTCGCGCTGAGCTGGCTGGACATCGACCACTTCAAGCAGGTCAACGACGGTGCCGGGTTCGCGGTGGGTGACGAGCTGATCCGTTCGGTGGGGCGGGCGCTCCAGGGTGCGGCGAGCCGGCACACGCGCGTGGGGCACATCGGCGGGGACGACTTCCTGGTGCTGGCGGAACCGGAGGAGCTCGATCCCATGTTCGCCTCCGTGCTGGACGTCGCCTGGTCGGCGGGCGGTTTTCCGGTCACGTTGTCGCTGGCCACGGTCGTCTGTGCGGCGGGCAGCGTGGCCGACCACCGGCAGGCGGCTGCCGCACTGGCGCCGTTGAAGAAGGCCGCGAAGGCGCTCCAGGGGTCGAGCTGGGTCCTGGGCCGGGCGGGCAGGCCCGGCCACGAGGTCCGCTGCGGATCGGCTGTGGCGGCCACCCGGGCGGGCTGAGGCGCAAAGACGGGGGCCGGAAGGGTCCGCAACCGCCGCATGCGCGCTGCCGAGCGCGCGTGGCCGAGGAGGATGCCGCGCGGCCTGGTGGCGACCCGGGCGGCCCGCCGTCACGGGCGCCGTCAGGCGCCTTGACGCTCCCTGTGCACGGGTGAACACTTTCCGTGCCGGTCGTCGTCCCCGCGCGCTTCCGGTGCGTCCTGGTCGGATCCCGATGCGCGGTCCGCACGCCCCGGCCTGCTTCCCCACGGGCGATTCGGCCGCCGCGGCACGCACGTCACGCGCCTGTCGGCCATCCCGCGCAGTCTCCCGCGCTCGTGGGACAAACTGATACGAGCGAGGGCGGAAAGGTTGAAACCTCTCCGATCTCCCGCCTCCGCGCACCGTTTCCGCCGAACGGAGGTACGCCTGCGGGCGTCGACCAGACCGCAGCCTTCCGACCCTCGCCACCAAGGGGTAGCCATGACGGACAACGCCGAGAAGTACGTGGCCGCAATCGACCAGGGCACCACCTCCAGCCGCTGCATCATCTTCGACCACGACGGGGCCATCGTCGCCGTGGACCAGCGCGAGCACCGCCAGATCTTCCCCAAGCCGGGCTGGGTGGAGCACGACGCCACCGAGATCTGGTCGAAGGTGCAGGCGGTGGTCGCGGGCGCGGTCGCCAAGGCCGGGCTGCGGGCCGACCAGCTCAGCGCACTGGGCATCACCAACCAGCGCGAGACGACCGTGCTGTGGGACCGCTCCACCGGCAAACCCGTGCACAACGCGATCGTCTGGCAGGACACCCGGACCGCGGCCCTGTGCAACCAACTCGGCGGCTCCATGGGGCAGGATCGGTTCCGCGAGCAGACCGGCCTGCCCCTCGCCAGCTACTTCTCGGGACCGAAGGTGGCCTGGCTGCTCGACAACGTGGCCGGTCTGCGCGACCGGGCCGAGCGCGGCGAACTCGCCTTCGGGACCATCGACTCCTGGCTGATCTGGAACCTCACCGGCGGTACGGACGGCGGCCGGCACGTCACCGACGTCACCAACGCCGGCCGCACCATGCTCATGAACCTGGAGACCCTCCAGTGGGACGAGTCCATCCTGTCCGCCATGAACGTGCCCGCGGCGATCCTCCCCGAGATCAGGTCCTCCTCCGAGGTGTACGGGACCGCCGTCGGCCAGCTGGGCGGCGTACCGGTGGCCTCGGCCCTGGGAGACCAGCAGGCGGCCGTGTTCGGCCAGGCCTGTTACGACGTGGGGGACGCCAAGAACACCTACGGCACCGGCAGCTTCCTGCTGCTGAACACCGGAAACCGGCCCGTGCCGTCGAAGAGCGGTCTGCTCACCACCATGGGCTACAAGATCGGCGACGAGCCGCCGGTCTACTGCCTGGAGGGGGCCATCGCGATCACCGGCGCGCTGGTGCAGTGGTTCCGCGACCAGCTCGGCATCATCCGCACCGCGGACGAGATCGAGCCCCTCGCGGCGAGCGTGGCGGACAACGGCGGGGCGTACATCGTGCCCGCGTTCTCCGGACTGTTCGCGCCGTACTGGCGTTCGGACGCGCGCGGGGTGGTCACCGGCCTGACCCGGTACGTCACCAAGGCGCACCTCGCACGGGCGGTGCTGGAGGCGACCAGCTGGCAGACGCGTGAGGTCGTGGACGCCATGTACCAGGACTCCGGGGTGAAGCTGACCACCTTGAAGGTCGACGGCGGCATGACCAAGAACAATCTGCTGATGCAGCACCAGGCGGACGTTCTGGGCGTTCCGGTGATCCGGCCCAGGGTCTCGGAGACCACCTGTCTGGGCGCCGCCTACGCGGCCGGGCTCGCGACGGGCGTCTGGAACGACCTCGACGAACTCAAGTCCCACTGGCGGATGGACGCCGAGTGGACTCCGTCCATGGAGGCCTCGGTCCGCGACCGGGAGTACCGCAACTGGCGCAAGGCGGTGGAGAAGAGCTTCGGATGGCTCGAGGACGGCGAGGGCTGACCCGCGGGTGACCCGCCGTGACGCACGCGCGCGTGCCCATGGATCGCGGCCCGTACCCCGGTCGGCGAGGGTACGGGCCGTGCGGCGTCCGCCGGGCGGCGGCGTCAGGTGGTGACGGCCCGGCGGCGCTCCGCGGCCAGCGCCATCGCGTGCCGGACGACGCCGATGAGGACCTCCTTCACCGACTCCCGGTCGCGGGCGTCGCACAGCAGCACCGGGACGTCGTCGTCGAGGTCGAGGGCCCCGCGGACGGCCTCGGCCGGGTAGCGGGGGGCTCCGTCGAAGCAGTTGACGCCGACCAGGAAGGGGATGGAGCGCCGTTCGAAGTAGTCGACGGCGGCGAAGCAGTCCTCCAGGCGGCGGGTGTCGGCCAGCACCACCGCGCCGAGCGCGCCCTCGGACATCTCGTCCCACATGAACCAGAAGCGCTCCTGTCCGGGCGTCCCGAAGAGGTAGAGCACCAGGTCCTCGCGGAGCGTGATCCGGCCGAAGTCCATCGCCACGGTGGTGGTGTGCTTGGCCTCCACACCGCTGACGTCGTCGACCGGGCGGCCCGCCTCGGTGAGCAGCTCCTCGGTGCGCAGCGGCCTGATCTCGCTGACCGTGCCGACGAGGGTCGTCTTGCCCACGCCGAAACCGCCGGCCACCAGGATCTTGAGCGTGACGGGCTCGACCGGGGGCTTGCCGCGCTCAGAACGCCCGAAGATCATCGACTTCTTCTCCTGCTTGACGGGGTTCGGGCGGCGGGCCGTAGCCCCCGCCGCCGGGGGTTTCGATGACGAGCACGTCGCCGGGGGCGACGTCCGCCGAGTCACTGCCGCCGAGTTCGACGACGGTGCCGTCCGCGCGCTCCACCCGGCCCGTGCCCCGCGCGCCGGGCTCGCCGCCCGCCATGCCGTACGGCGGGATCCTGCGGTGCTGGGACAGCGTGGAGACGGTCATGGCCTCGAGGAACCGGATGCGGCGCACCGCGCCGTCCCCGCCGCGCCACCGGCCGGCGCCGCCGCTGCCGCGCCGGACCGAGAACTCCTCCAGGCGCACCGGCAGCCGCCATTCGAGGACTTCGGGGTCGGTGAGCCGGGAGTTGGTCATGTGGGTCTGGACGACGCTCGCGCCGGGGAAGCCGTCGCCCGCGCCGGAGCCCGAGGCGACGGTCTCGTAGTACTGGTGGCGTTCGTTGCCGAAGGTGACGTTGTTCATCGTCCCGGAGCCCTCCGCCTGGACACCGAGCGCGGCGTACAGCGCTCCGGTGATGGCCTGGGAGGTCTCCACGTTGCCCGCCACGACGGCGGCCGGCGGTCCGGGGCTGAGCATCGAGCCGGGCGGTACGACGATCTTCAGGGGCCGCAGACAGCCGTCGTTGAGCGGGATGTCATCGGCGACCAGGGTGCGGAAGACGTACAGGACGGCCGCATCGACGACGGAGAGCGGCGCGTTGAAGTTGGTGTCCCGTTGCGGTGAGGTGCCCGTGAAGTCGATCGTCGCCGACCGGTGCGCGCGGTCCACGCGGACGCGGACCCGGATGGCGGCCCCCGAGTCCGTCTCGTAGGCGTACTCGCCGTCGTCGAGGGCGTCGATGACCCGGCGGACGGCCTCCTCGGCGTTGTCCTGGACGTGTCGCATGTAGGCCTGGACGACGTCGAGTCCGAACTCCTCGATCATGCGGGCGACTTCGTCGACGCCCTTCTGGTTGGCCGCGATCTGGGCGCGCAGGTCGGCCAGGTTGGTGTCCGGGTTGCGGGAGGGGTACGGCCCCGCGGTCAGCAGCCGGTGGGTCTCCTCCTCGCGCAGCCGGCCGCCCTGTGCGAGCAGCCAGTTGTCGAAGAGCACGCCCTCCTCGTCGATGGTGCGGCTGTTCGCGGGCATGGAGCCCGGCGCGATGCCGCCGATCTCGGCGTGGTGGCCGCGGGAGGCGACGTAGAAGAGGATCCGGTCACCGTGCGTGTCCGAGGTGTCGAAGACCGGGGTGATGACGGTGACGTCCGGCAGGTGGGTGCCGCCGTGGTAGGGGTCGTTGACCGCGTAGGTGTCCCCCGGCCGCATCCGGGAGCCGCGGCGGTGGATGACCTCCTTGACGCTGGTGCCCATCGAGCCCAGGTGGACGGGGATGTGCGGGGCGTTGGCCACCAGGTTTCCGTCCGGGTCGAACAGGGCGCAGGAGAAGTCGAGGCGCTCCTTGATGTTGACCGACTGGGCCGTGGACTGGAGCCGGGCGCCCATCTGTTCGGCGATGGACATGAAGAGGTTGTTGAAGACCTCGAGCATGACCGGGTCGGCTTCCGTGCCGAGATCGGAACTCTCCGTGACCGCCGTGCGTTCCATGACCAGATGCCCGTCGTCGGTGGCCACGGCCTGCCAGCCGTCGTCGACGACGGTCGTCGCACTGGCCTCGGTGATGATCGCCGGGCCGGTGACGGTGCCGCCGGGGGCCAGGTCCTCCCGGCGGTGCAGGGGTACGTCGCGCCAGGCGCCGCCGGTGTGGAGACGGACGGTCTCCGCGGCCGCGGAGCGGTCGGCGCGGGCGGTTCGGTACGGGGTGAGGGCGGACAGATCGGGGGGTTCGGTGATGCCGGTGGCTTCCACGGAGAGGGCTTCGACGACGATCGGGCGGTCGAGCGTGAAGGAGTACGTGGCGCGATGACGTTCTTCGAAGGCGTGCCTCATGGTGTCGGGCTCGGTGAGCTCGACGGTGAGGGTCGTGTCGGTGCCGTCGTAGCGCAGCTGGGCGCGCCGGGTGACCCGGATGTTCTCCTCGGGGACGTCCTCGGCCAGCAGTTCCGCGCGGGCCGCGCCCTCCAGGCCGTCGGCGGTCTTCCGGATACCCGGCATCGCGGCGGGCTCCAGGCGTGCCTCGACGGACTGTTCGCGCATGGCGGTGGTGTCGGCGAGGCCCATGCCGAGCGCGGACAGGACCCCCGCCATGGGCGGGACGAGGACGGTGCGGATGCCGAGCGAGTCGGCGACCATGCAGGCGTGCTGCCCGCCCGCACCGCCGAAGGTGGTGAGGGCGTAGCGGGTGACGTCGTGCCCCTTCTGCACGGAGATGCGCTTGACCGCGTTGGCGATGTTGGCGACGGCGATCCGCAGGTAGCCCTCGGCGACCTGCTCCGGGGTGCGGTCGTCGCCGGTCCGCTCGCGGATCTCGTCGGCGAGGGCGGTGAAGCGGTCGCGGACGAGCTCGCGGTCGAGGGGCTGGTCGCCGTCGGGTCCGAAGACCTTGGGGAAGTGGGCCGGCTGGATCCGGCCGAGCATGACGTTGGCGTCGGTGACGGCGAGCGGGCCGCCGCCTCGGTAGCAGGCGGGTCCCGGTTCGGCCCCGGCCGAGTCCGGGCCCACCCGGTAGCGGGAGCCGTCGAAGTGGAGCACGGAGCCGCCGCCCGCGGCCACGGTATGGATGTCGAGCATGGGGGCCCGCAGCCGGATGCCGGCGATCTGCGTGGTGAAGACGCGTTCGTACGCGCCCGCGTAGTGGGAGACGTCGGTGGAGGTGCCGCCCATGTCGAAGCCGATGACCCGGTCGAAGCCGGCGAGCCGGGACATGCGGGCCATGCCGACGATGCCCCCGGCCGGCCCGGACAGGACGGCGTCCTTGCCCCGGAACTGCCCGGCCTCGGCGAGGCCACCGTTGGACTGCATGAACATCAGCCGTACGTGCCGCAGCTCGTCGGCCACGTGCTGGACGTAGCGGCGCAGCACGGGCGACAGGTAGGCGTCGACGACGGCGGTGTCCCCGCGCGGGACGAGTCTCATCAGCGGGCTGACCTCGCTGGACAGCGAGATCTGCGGAAAGCCGATCCGCGCGGCCAGCTCGCCGACGGCCCGCTCGTGGGCGGGGTGCAGATGACTGTGCAGGCAGACCACGGCGACGGCGCGGATCCCGTCGTCGTACGCCTGCCGGAGGGGGCCGGCGAGGGCATCCAGGTCGGGCGCGCGCAGTACGGTGCCGTCCGCCGCGATGCGCTCGTCGACCTCGAGGGTCCGTTCGTGGAGCAGTTCGGGCAGGTCGATGCGGCGGGCGAAGATGTGCGGGCGGTTCTGGTAGGCGATGCGCAGGGCGTCGCGGAAGCCGCGGGTGACGACGAGGACGGTCCGCTCGCCCTTGCGTTCCAGCAGCGCGTTGGTGGCCACGGTGGTGCCCATGCGGACGGACTCGACGGGGGCCGGGGAGTCGGCGAGGAGTGCGCGGACCCCGGCGACGGCCGCGTCGGCGTACCGCGCCGGGTTGTCGGACAGCAGCTTGTGGGTGACCAGGCGGCCGTCGGGGCGCCGCGCGACGATGTCGGTGAAGGTGCCGCCCCGGTCGACCCAGAACTGCCAGGCTGCCATGTCGTCACCCCGCTTCCGCGCCGCTCACAGCGCCCGCAGGCCGTTGATCACGTCGCGGAGGATACTCTCGTCCGGCAGTTCGGCGGGCGGCACCGGGCGGCTCACATGGACGTACTCCTCGTCCACGAGGTCACCGATGAGGACGCGCACCACACCGATGGGCAGGTCGAGTTCCGCGGCGAGTTCGGCGACCGACTGCGGGGTGTCGCGGCAGAGCTCGACGATGTCCACGTGTTCCGGGGACAGCGCGTGGTCCGCCTCCGGGTCGTCGACATGGGGTTCCGTGACGACCACCGCGATCAGGTCGAGGCGGTGCTGGGCCGCATGGCTGGTGCGGCCCCGTGTCATGGCGTACGGGCGGACCACCGGTCCGGCTTCGTCGTCGAACCAGTGGCTTGTCGCCTGACCGTCTCCGCTCATGTCATCCCACTACCCGCCGGAGGGCAGATCGGTGCGCGGAGCGGCCCCCAGATGTACGCCGACCCGTTTGACGAGGAGCGTCATCTCGTAGGCGACCTGGCCGACGTCGGAGTCGGCGTCCGACAGGACGGCGAGGCAGCTGCCGTCGCCGGCGGCGGTCACGAACAGGAAGGCGTCGTCCAGCTCGACGACGGTCTGCCGGACGCCGCCGGCGTCGAAGTGCCGGCCCACGCCCTTGGCGAGGCTGTGGAAGCCGGAGGCGACGGCGGCCAGGTGCTCGCTGTCCTCCCGGGTCAGGTCCTTGGACACCCCCGTCGGCAGGCCGTCCCCGGAGAGCACGATGGCCTTGCGGATGCTGGCGACCCGGTCCACGAGGTCGTCGAGGAGCCAGTTCAGCTCCCGCTTGTCGGTCGCGGTGTGGCCGGTCGCCTTCGGTGCGGTCATCGACCGTCCCCCTTAGTCGTTCCTGGTGCGGTGCTGCCGCCGCGGGCGTCGTCGGCCGCGGCGTTCTCCTCACGGCCGCGCTGCCAGCCGCGCTGGAGCGATGCCATACGGCTGCGTACCTCGTCGGCGTCCCGGTCGACGGGGTCGGCCCCGTCCTCGGTGCGCCGCTCGGGTGTCTGCTTGAGCTGCGGGGCGAGGTTCGCCTGCCGTACCCGCCGGGGCAGCCGTCCCGCTTCGGGCGCGGGCTCGCCGGGCGCTGTGGCGGCCTGGCCGCCGGTGTCGTCGGGCGGGTCGGCCCGGAGAGCGGGCCGGCGGGCACGCTGCGGAAGGGCGGGCAGCTCCGCGGCTGCCTCACCGGCGGCCCGGCGTGTCTCGGCGGTGCCCTCCCCGCCGGGGCCGTCCGCCGCCCGGGCGGCCGGCCACAGCGGTGTCTCGCCGTGGCGGCGGGCAGGCAGCGGGGCGGCGGGTTCCGCTTCGCTCCGGCCGCCGCCCGTGGGCGGCTTGTCGTCGGCTCGCTCGCGGCGGGGCCGCTGCTCGGTGACCGGGCGCCCGTGGGAACTGACCAGCTTGGGGGTCCGGCGCCGGGGCAGCTGTATCGGAAGGCTGTCGTCCTCGTCCTCGGGGACGGGCTCCGGTGTCCCGCGCAGGCCGGCGCCCTGCCGGGGCCGGCCGGGCGTCGTCTCGCCGGGCTGCGGCCGATCCGGGGAGCGGCGGGGGCGGAAGAGTGCGCCGCGTTCGCTGTCCTCGTCGTCGAGGACGCCAGGGAAGTCTTCGATGGCGTCCAGGTCGACGGGCGCCTCCAGTTCCACCGGCCCGTCCAGGAGCGAGACCGGCAGTCCCGGAAGCTGTACGGGGGCCGGGGAGAGGGCGGCTCGGCGGTTCTCCTCCCGCTCCGCCTTCCCGGTGGGCTGGTCCCGGTCCAGCCGGAAGCCGATGCCGTTGGTGTCGGGGACGTCGTCCGTGAGCAGGGCGTCGGGGATGAAGACGACGGCGGTGGTGCCGCCGTACGGGGAGGGCTGGAGCGAGACGCGGACGTTCTGCCGCTGGGCGAGGCGACTGATGACGAACAGGCCGAGCCGGTCGGTGTCGGAGAGTTCGAACTCCGGGGTCTCGGCCAGCCGGAGATTGGCGTCCAGCAGTGTCTCGGCGGCCATGCCCAGACCCCGGTCGTGGATCTCCAGGGTGAAGCCGTTGGCGACGCGTTCGCCGAGGACCTGCACGGCCGTGTGCGGCGGGGAGAACACCGTGGCGTTCTCGAGGAGTTCGGCGACGAGGTGGGTGAGGTCGGCGACGGCGGGTCCGGTCAGGGCGACCCGGGGCAGCCGGCGGACCTCGATGCGTTCGTAGTCCTCGACCTCGGCGACGGCGGCGCGTACGACGTCCATCAGCTGCACGGGTTTGCGCCACTGCCGGGAGGGGGCGGCGCCGGAGAGGATCACCAGGCCCTCGGCGTGCCGGCGCATACGGGTGGTCAGGTGGTCCAGGCGGAACAGGTCGGCCAGTTCCTCGGTGTCCTCGGTCCGGCGCTCCATGGCGTCGAGGAGGGTGAGCTGCTTGTGCAGCAGTACCTGGCTGCGGCGGGCGAGGTTGACGAAGACCTCGGAGACGCCGGCCCTCAGTTCGGCCTGCTTCACGGCGGCTTCGACGGCGGCCCGTTGCAGGGTGTTCAGGGCCTGGCCGACCTCGCCGATCTCGTTCTTGTCGTATTCGAGGCGGGGTACCTCGGTCTCCACGTCGACCTGTTCGCCGGCCGACAGACGGCGCATCACGCTGGGCAGGCGCACACCGGACGCCTCGTGGGCCTCCAGCCGCAGTTGCCTCAGGTCGCGGATGAGGCCGCGCCCGATGCGTACGGACAGGAAGAGGGAGAAGAGCAGGGCGATCAGACCGAGGACGCCGGCCACGGCAGCCTGCAGGATGACGTTCATGGCGACCGGGTGGACCCGGTCCTGGAAGCGGTCGTTGGCCTGGTCGTCGAGGGTGCCGAGGTCGTCGAGCGCATCGGCGGCGGCGGTGTCCCAGCTCTTCGCGCTCACGCCCCGCGGCGTGCCGGAGGTGGTGGAGGCGGCGGCCTGCTCGGCCGTCCGCAGCGGGGCGGAGCCGGCGTTCGCCCAGAAGCGCTGGTAGCGGCCGCGTTCGGAGGCCGGCAGCAGTGGCAGGCTGACGTCGTAGAGCAGGGAGCGCTGGGCCACGAGTTCGGAGATGTCGCGGCTCTCCTCGCGGGTGAGGGTGCCGACCACCAGGGAGGAGCCGAGCAACGCGTCCTCGCGGGAGAGGAGTTCGCGGGCCCGGGCCAGGTTGACCAGGGCGCGGTACTGCTTGTCCAGGTTGACGTCGTCGACGACGTGGAGGTCGGCGAGCAGGACGTAGCAGGGGTCGACCAGGTGGTTGTAGAGGTCGAGGGCCTGGGCGCGTCCGACACTGCGGTCCTCGACGCCGCGGCGCAGGGAGTCGAGGCCGTCGAAGGCGTCCAGGGCGGCGGTCAGCCGTCCGGAGCTGCCGGTGCCCAGTGCGTCGCGGACGTCGGCGTTCTCCGCGTTCCGGCGGAGCTCGGCCACGGCCTTGTCGGTGGCGGCCCGGCTGCGCTGCAACGCGGCGAGGCCGTCGGAGGCACGGGGGTCGGCGAGGTGGACGAGGGTCTGGCGGCGCTCCTGCTCCAGGACGCGGACGGTGTCCTCGGTGGGATAGGCGATCTTCTCCACCACGGACGAGGCGTTGAACAGCTGGGTCGCCTGGCGTCCTGTGATCACCGTCGCGAAGGCCCAGATGGCGGCCAGGGACAGCAGCGGCACGAGAAGCAGCGCCACGATCTTCCGGCGGATGGACTTCCCGCGAAAGCGCATGGCCTCCCCCAGCTCGACCCCCGCCGGCCGGGGGTACACATGTGCGTCAACAAACGGCGCGAGCCTACTACCGACACACAGGTAACTCGAAGACACGACCGGAGGATGAACTTCCGTCCCGCCGACGAGAGATGGCGAGTTGTCCGGGCATTGCGGGAGATGGCGCCCGCGGACGCGGAGCCGGCGGGCGTGCCGGATCGGGTCCGCCTCCCCGGCGGGTTGGCCGATATTTTTCGCCCGCCGGGAATCTTCGTGGTGCTTCGTTCGTCCTTATCCATGGGACATCGGGGCGGAATGGGCCACTGGAGCCGCATCCCGCACCTCGGCGGCGTAAAGCGACGCAAGCCGGGCAGTCAGTGGGGAGCCGGTTCTTCGGACACGGGGCGAGCGGCCTGCCGGCGGTGGGGAGTGACACGTTGATGGGCACGGTGGAGCGGCACGAGCGGGCCGCCGACAGCGGTGGGGAGCCGCCGACGGTGGCACGGCAGGCGCCCGAGGTACGTGATCGCGACATTCCGACGGTGGGGAGCGCCCGGAAAGGAACATACGGCCCGACTGCCGGGGCGGGGGCGGGCGAACCCGCCGAACAGCCCCGCTACAAGCCGTTGTGGATCGAGGAGCCCGCGCGGCGGCGCAGGCTGCCGGATCCCGTGCGCACGGCGGCCGTGCGCGCGGTGCTGATCATCGCGGTGACCCTCGTCCAGGCCGTGGTGGCCTTCCTGTTCACCCTCGCCGGGTCCTGGCTTGCCTTCCCGATGGTCCTCGGCGGCGTGGCCGGCACGGTGGTGGCCACCTGGGCGGCGCTCGACGTCTGGGTGACCCGCCAGGTGTGGAACCAGCGCTACGGCGTGGTCTCGGCCCCCAGCAGCACGGCGCGGCGATCTCATCACGCCGGTCCCGACGGATCTCACCCAGCTCGCCACCCGCGCGGGGACCCGCGCCTCGGTGGTGCGCGCCC
>NZ_JBEXZD010000116.1:0-26319 GCF_040628575.1 Streptomyces sp. NPDC006393 | reverse complement strand
ACCTCCGTGCGGTGCGTTCCTAGACAGCTCCACCACACCGGAGGTCTTCGCCATGATCAAGCCCGACGGCGTTAACAACGCTCGTGATCAATACACCTAGTGCCTGGTGCGTAGCCGGGTGAGGTGACCTTCTCCACGGGCACGCCACCGGCCGCAAGCCCGAGCACGGTGAGCGTGGGCAGGGGCGGGCCCGCGGGCGCGGTGCCGTCGGAGAGGACCGCGAGGGCCAGTGTGTTGCGGCCGCGGGGATCGAGGATGCCGTTCGGCAGGACGAAGGTGTGCTGGGGGCCGACGTCGTTGACGTACTGGCCGAGGTTCCAGCCGTTGAGGAATATCTGCATCCTGTAGGGCCGGGACGGATCGTCGGTGAAGGCGAGACCCAGCGAGGCGTCGGTTCCGTGGTCGACGGACAGCTGGAGGTCGGTGCGGTACCAGGCCACGCCCTGCCGGGTGTCGGTGTGCGGCAGGGTCACCGGGGCCCATCGCCGGTCGGGGAAGCCGGGCAGGTGCCAGCCCTGGCGTTCGCCGTACAGGCCGCCGGTGTTGAGCGGTCCGCGGACCGGGTCGGGCGCGGCGGCCCCTTGGATGCGCCAGGTCAGCGGAGCGCCGTCCAGGGTGGCCGCGGTCAGGCCGCGGGCGGACCTGAAGGCGTCGTTGGCGCCGCCGTCCTCCTCGTGCGCCATGCGCCGGACCAGTACCGCCACGGTGTGCGGGCCGTCGCCGCGCAGGTCGGCGGGGACGGTGAAGGTCGCCGTGCCGGACCAGGTGCTCCAGGTCGACTGGTCCTTGGTGGGCGTGGGCAGCCGGTGGGTGCCGAGCGGCCGTCCGTCCCACCAGGCCATCAGCAGGCCGAGCGTGCCGGTCTGATAGGTCAGGGCCAGGCTCTGCGCGCTGCTCGCGTCCGCCACCCGGGCGCGGTACCAGACGTCGCCGTAGTGGAAGCCGTAGTCGTCGGCGAAGAGCACGGCGGGCTGTCCGGCGGGCACCTTCGTGGTGCTGTGTGTGGTGGTCAGGTCGCAGATCCGCCAGTCCCCGTCGTCGAACGCCGGGTCGGACTCGGGGTTCTCGAGGGCGTGGCGCCATCCCGTGAGCGCGGGCAGGGCCACGTCGGCCGGGCCGGCCAGCCGGCCGCGGGACGCCAGGCTGCCGGAGCCGGTGGCCGTGACCGGTGTCCGGCGGCCGTTCCACAGGACGGTCCGGATCCGCTGCGGCGACCAGATCTCCAGGTCGCTCGGGGCGGTGGTGTCGCCGGTGAGGTGGACGGTCGAGCCGTCCAGACGGGCCTCGCGTACCAGGGCCGGGCCGCTGACGAGCAGGGCGCCGTCCTCGGTGGTGCGGGGCCAGAGCCCGGCCGCCGCCGTGTCGTCGGCCAGCAGCAGGGTCAACGGCACCTCCTGGTCACCGCCCTCGACGCGGACACGGGTGAGCCCGTCGAGGACCGCGTTGATCCGCAGGGTGCCGGCATCCGGGTCGTGGACGGCCTCGGCGTCGCCGCCCGCCGTCGTCACCGTGGGCCGGCCGCCGCTCTTCATGACGATCTCGACCGGATCCCCGGGGCGGCCGGTGAGGACGGCGAGGTCCTGCACCGGGCCGGTGGCCCGCCACATCGGCTGGGCGGTGGTGTAGAGCAGCGCCCGGCGCCCCAGCGAGAGGTTGGTGGCGAGCACCTTCATGTCCTTGGCGGCCACCTTGAGGCCTCCGCCGTCGGCCGGCACGGTCACGGTGCCCGCGACGGTGGTCACCGGCAGGGTGCACAGGGCGTCGCCGGAGGTGTCGTTGCGCAGGAAGTACAGGTGCGAGCCGCGCTCGGGGTCGGCCAGGTGGTAGACACGCACCGACGTGCTGCTCGCGGTGACGTCCTCGGCCCGGTCGAGCCGGGCCAGGTCGGGGAAGGTCTCGAGCATGGAGCCGATCTGCTTCATCGGCGGGATCTTCGAGGTGAGGTTGCGGGCCTCGTCGATGGCGGCGCCGTAGTCGTAGGAGGTGTAGACGACGGGCGCGGGCAGCCAGCCCCAGGAGGTGCCGCCGAAGGTCATGTAGACGTTGTGGACCTTGATGCCGTTGGCCAGGTTCGTGAGGTAGAAGCGGCGCTCGTACGCCGCGTTCCGCTCGGCCCGGGAGCCCTCGTAGCCCCGGCCGGCGAACACGGCGCCGCCCCAGCAGTCGAACCAGCCGCCCGCGAACTCGGCGAGGAAACCGGGGGTGTCGGGGCTCGCGGTGGAGCCGCCCTTGGCGCCGCCGGGACCGAAGTAGCCCCAGTCGGGCGGGTTGCCGCTCGCGGAGGGGTAGCCGTCGAAGGCGTACAGGTAACGGCCGCTCTCGTCACCGGTGGAGAAGGATCCGGGGACCCAGTAGCCGTTGCGGCCCTTGTCGTTGTGGAACAGCGGCACCTCGATGCCGTCGGCACGCACCTTGGCGTACAGGTGAGCCATGTAGTCCCGGCCGGCCGCGCTGGTCACGTACGAGGCGTACTCGTTCTCCAGCTGGTAGAGCACGACGGTGCCGTGACCCCTGGTGTACTGGCGAGGGGCGATCACCTCGTCGACGGCGGTGAGCCATTCGTCGGCGTACTTCAGGTAGTCGGGGTCGCTGGTGCGGGCGTGGCCCGCAGCGGCGGTCAGCCAGCCGGGGAAACCTCCGGCGTCGGTCTCGCCGTTGATGTACGGGCCCGGCCGGGCGATGACGTACAGGCCGGTCTCGGCGGCCATGTCGAGGAAGCGGCCGAGGTCGCGGACGCCGGTGAAGTCGTAGTGGCCGGGTGCCGGCGAGTGGTAGTTCCAGGAGGCGTACACGGAGACGGCGTTGTAGCCGCTCGCGCGCATCTTCTGGAGCACGTCCCGCCACAGCGAGGGGCTGGGCAGGCGGAAGGGGTGCACCTCGCCCGACCACAGCGGCACGCGTTCACCGTCGACGAGGAGTGAGTACCGGTCGAAGGTGACGGTGCGCCGCGTGGTCCGCGCGCCCGAGCCCGCCTGGGGGACGGCGGCGCGAGCGGCGGTCGGCAGGGCCGCGGTCAGGGCCGCCGCCCCGGTCAGAGTGGTGAAGGCGCGACGGGACAGTTCCACAGGCGGTTCTCCTCGGTGACTGCGATGAGCGTGGTGCCTGACCGCATGCCGGGCCGGACGGTGCCGGTGCCCTGGGCGGTCTTGGCTGTTCGTCATGTCGAACGGTGTTCCGGATGTCGCGATGCCGCCGGAACACTAGTGAGTGCGTGACCCGCCGTCAATCTCCGGGAAGCGCTTGCTTCGAGAGGTGGCGCGCGCGTCTCGTACGGAGTGGAAAGGGCTTACACGAGCATTGACGCGCCTGGGGCACACCTCTAGCGTCTGACCGGTTGACCGAACTCCGTTCGAGATATCGATCAAACCTGAAAGGCCGCACAAGCCGCACCACCTGACAGAACTCGATGACCTCTCCACGGGAAGTGGCATGCGCCCACGCACTCTCCTCGCACCGCTCGCGCCTCTCCTCGCGTTCCTCCTCGCCCTGTCGGCCGCCCCGCCGAGTGCCGCCCGCCCGGGAGCGCCACCCGTGAGCCGAGCGACGGCGCACTCCCCGTACGCCGGCTATCTCTTCGCCTACTTCACCGGCGAGGGCACCGCCGACGGCGAGCAGATCCGCTACGCCCTCAGCCGGGGCAACGATCCACTGCACTGGCGCGAGCTGAACCAGGGCAAGCCCGTGCTGACCTCCACCATCGGTGAAAAGGGCCTGCGCGATCCGTTCGTCATCCGCTCACCCGAGGGCGACAGGTTCTATCTGATCGCCACCGACCTGCGCATGTACAAGAGCAGCAGCGGCAGCTGGGACCACGTCCAGCGGCACGGCAGCAAGTCGATCATGATCTGGGAGTCCGCCGACCTGGTCCACTGGACCGACCAGCGCCTGGTGAAGGTGGCCCCCGACAACGCGGGCAACACCTGGGCGCCGGAGGCCTACTGGGACGACTCCCTCGGGGAGTACGTCGTCTTCTGGGCGTCCAAGCTGTACGCCGACGACGACCCGGACCACACCGGCGACACCTACAACCGGATGATGTACGCCACCACCAAGGACTTCCGCACCTTCAGCGCCCCCAAGGTGTGGGACGACCCCGGCTACTCGGTCATCGACTCCACGGTCGTCAAGTACAAGGACACGTACTACCGCTACACCAAGGACGAGCGGAACCCGTCCTCCGACTCCCCGTGTTCGAAGTTCATCACGGCCGAGAAGTCGAAGACGCTGACCGCCACCGACTACGACTTCGTCGCCGACTGCGTCGGCAGCGGCGCGATCAGCCGGGGCGAGGGCCCGACGGTCTTCAAGTCGAACACCGCCGAGAAGTGGTACATGTTCATCGACGAGTACGGCGGCCGCGGCTACGTCCCGTTCGAGACCACGGACCTCGACTCGGGCAGGTGGACGCCGTCGACGGACTACCAGCTCCCCGCCAGCCCGCGGCACGGCACGGTGCTCCCGGTGACCCAGGCCGAGTACGACCGTCTGCTGGCCGCCTACCCGGCCACGTCCACCTCCGTGGTGGACGCCACCGCCAAGGGGCAGAAGGCGTACGCGGTCGTCACGGAGGCCTCGGCCAAGGTGGTCCTGCCCATGGAGCCGAACGCCGACCTGCGTCACCTCGCCCCGTCCCTCGCGGTCGGCGCGGGCGCCACGGTGAACCCGCCCTCCGGAACCCGGCGTGACTTCCGCAGGCCGCGGACGTACACCGTGACCGCGGCCGACGGCACGAGCCGCACCTGGACGGTCGAGGCGGTACCGACGCGCAGCCCGGTCCTGCCGGGTCTGAACGCCGACCCGGACATCGCCTACCTGGACGGCCGGTACTGGATCTATCCGACGAGCGACGGCTACGCCGGCTGGAGCGGCACGAGCTTCAAGGCGTACTCCTCGCGAGACCTGGTCCACTGGCAGGACCACGGCGTCGTCCTGGACCTCGGCCCGGATGTGAGCTGGGCGGACAAGAACGCCTGGGCGCCGGCGATCGCCGAGAAGAACGGCAAGTTCTACTTCTACTTCTGCGCCGAGCAACAGATCGGCGTGGCGGTCGCCGACTCGCCCGCCGGCCCCTTCAAGGAGGCACTGGGCAAACCCCTGGTCGCCAAGGGCGGGAGCCTGAGCGGCCAGATGATCGACCCGGCCGTCTTCACCGACGACGACGGGCAGTCCTACCTCTACTGGGGCAACGGGCACGCCTACGTCGTCCCGCTCAACGCGGACATGACGTCGTACGACCCGGCCGAGATCAAGGACATCACCACGGAGAACTTCCGCGAGGGTTCCTTCGTCGTCAAGCGCAAGGGCACGTACTACTTCATGTGGTCCGAGGACGACACCCGCAGCGAGAACTACCACGTCGCCTACGCGACCGGGCCGACTCCGCTGGGACCGTGGACCAAGCGGGGCACGATCCTGTCCAAGCGCCCCGACCACGGAATCCTCGGCACCGGCCACCACTCGGTGGTGAACGTCCCCGGCACCGACGACTGGTACATCGCCTACCACCGGTTCGCCCTGAACGGCCCCGGCAGGCCGGGCGGGGACGGCACCCATCGCGAGACGACGATCGACCGTATGCGCTTCGCCGCGGACGGCACGATCGAGCCGGTGGTGCCGACCCTGCGGTCGGTCGAGCCGGTCCGGGCCGCGCGACCCGACTGATGGAGCACGCCGGGCCGGACGGCGCCACGTCCGACCCGGCACGCCCCGCCGCTGCCGGAAGGACGTGACTCCCTCAAGTCCCGGCGGCAGCACGGCCGGGCGATGCAGAAAACGCACTGCTCCATTGCGCTCACTGCATCGTGCGCCGAAGGTGAACCCGTCGGACGCACCAAGCGCAAGGAGCACTGCGGTGATCGAGAAGGAAACGACTTTCTACAGCGAGGGCTGCCGCCTCAAGGCCACCGTCTACTACCCCGACGACCTGTCGGACGAAGGACAGCACCCGGCCCTGGTGATCAACTCCGGCTACCAGGGGTTCAACGAGTTCTACCCGAAGATGTTCGCCGAGCGGATGACCGAGCGCGGGTTCGTGTGCCTGGGCTTCGACTACCGGGGCATGGCGGACAGCGAGGGCGAGAAGGGCCGGGTCCTGATCGAGGAACAGGCCCAGGACGTCCGCAACGCAGTGACGTTCATCCGCGCACAGGAGGACATCGACCCCCGCCGGGTCGGCCTCGTCGGCTGGGGCATGGGGGCCGCGAACGTCGTCCTCGCCGGCGAGAAGGGCGGGGACGTCGCCGGTGTGGCCGCCCTGAACGGCTTCTACGACGGGGAGCGCTGGCTCAAGTCCATCCACACCTACGACGAGTATCTGAAGATCGTCGACGAGGTGGAGGAGGACCGGGTGCGCCGAGTCCTCCAGGGCGAGTCCAAGCTCGCGGACACGTTCGTCCACTATCCACTGGACCCCGCGACCGATGACTACGTCCAGAAGGAGCTGGCGCAGGTCTACGGCTTCGGGCACCCGACGCGGCTCCAGTTCACCGAGTCCATCATGGATCTGAAGGTAGAGAGCGTGGTGGCGAACCTCTCGCCCACACCGCTGTTCATCGCGCACGGCGAGCGGAACACGCTGCACCCCTACGACGAGGCTCTGTCCCTGTACGCGTCCGCCGCTTCCCCCAAGACCCTCTACACGGTCCACGGGCGGCACAACGACTTCATGTACAGCGACCACCCGGAGTTCCTGCTCCTGTGCGACCGCCTGAAGGAGTTCTTCGACGAGGCCTTCGGTGCCGGCGCCGCACCCGCCCGGAGTGTCTCGGCCTGACCGGGACCGCGGCCGTGGGAGCCCCGCCGTCAGGTGATGCAGAATATGCAACCAGGCGTTGCGTGTTTCACAACCTGTTTCTAAAGTGCCGGGATGGTTCTGGAGCAGAAGCGTGGTCCCGCGGCGCAGAGCGGCGCTTCGCGGGTGATGGCGATACTGGACGCACTCACCTCGGCTGATCCTCTCGCGTTCCCGGACGGCCTGAGTGTGGCGGACGTGGCCAGGGCACTGGGCCGGGAGAAGTCCGTGGTGTCCCGGCAGCTGAGGAGCCTGCTCGAAGCAGGTCTGGTCGCCAGGCGCCCTTCGGGCCGGTACGAACTGAGCTGGCGGCTCTTCGCGCTGGCGGTACGTGCCGGAGACCAGCGGCTGACCAAACTCGCGGCCCCGTTGCTGCTCAGGCTGTCCGAGACCGTACGGGAGCGCAGCTACCTGACGGTTCTCAGCGACGGCGAGGTGCTCACCGTTCACTCGGAGAGCTCCCGGCGCTCGATCGAGGCCGTGAACTGGGTGGGCCGGACGGTGCCCGTGAACAGGAGCTCCAGCGGCATGGCCCTGCTGCTGGACCACGACGACGAGCACATCCTCGCGATGGTCCAGCGCGAGGAGGACGGGGTCTCACCTCGTGAGGCCCGTGCGTTCCTCGCCCGGGTGCAGGAGGCGCGTAAACGGGGATACACCGTGGCGAATCGGATCTTCGATCCCGAACTGCTGGGTATCGGGGTGCCGGTGCGGGGCTTCTCCGGCCGGATCGACGCCGCGGTCAACATCTCCGGTCCGGCCTTCCGGATCGAGCCGCACATCAAGGCATTCGCCGGGCACCTGCTCTCGACCGTGCAGGCCCTTCAGGCCTCCCTCTGCTCCGACGTGCGCTCCGGCGCCGACCCGGGCGATCCCTGATCGGCCGCCGGCACCCACCGGTACCCATCCCTTCGAGGACGACCACCGACACCCATCGAACAGAGCCCAGGACGGCAACCATGGAACATCCAGCCCAACCTGTCACCGAGTCCGGCGCCCCCGGCCCGCGCCGGCCCCTTCTCGGCACGGCCCCGAGCCGTCGCGGCGGAGGGCCGGCCTGCCGATGAAACTCGTCGACTACATGAGGGACAACGCCGACCTGCTGTGGTTCCTGACGGAGCAGCACATCGAACTCGTGCTGGTCAGCGTCGGGATCTCCGCCGTCATCGGGATCGGACTCGCCCTCCTCACCCAGTCCACCCCAAACCTGCGCCACGCACTGCTGTCCCTGACGGGAACCTTGCTGACCATCCCGTCCTTCGCCTTGTTCGCCCTCATGATCCCTCTCCTGGGGCTCGGCGTCGCACCGACGATCGTGGCTCTGGCCTTCTATGGCGTCTTCCCGATCCTGCGCAACACGGTCACCGGCATAGAGGGGGTCGATCCGGCCGTCGTCGAGGCCGCGCGCGGCCTCGGCATGAGCGCGGGACGCCGGATGCGCACCGTCGTGCTTCCGCTGGCCTGGCCCGTCATCCTCAACGGGATCCGGACCGCGACGATCATGCTGGTCGCCACGGCAGCCATCGGAGCCGTCGTGCACGGCCCCGGCCTGGGCCAGGAGATCTTCCGGGGTCTCGAGCGCATCGGGGGAGCGAACGCCCTGGAGGAAGCACTCTCGGGAGTGATCGGAGTGATACTCGTCGCTCTGGTCCTCGACCTGTTGTTCATCGCGATTGCCAAGATCACTGCTCTGCGAGGACTGAATGTCAGATAGGCCCGCCCCGAGCCCGGACGCCATGATCTTCCTGGACGGCGTCTCCAAACAGTATCCAGGCCAGCCGAAGGCAGCCGTCTCGGACCTGTCGATGGAGATCGGGCGAGGAGAGTTCGTCGTCCTGGTCGGCCCGTCCGGATGCGGCAAGACCACCACCTTGCGGATGATCAACCGCCTGGTCGAGCCGACCCGGGGACGGATCTTCATCGACGGCAAGGACGTCACCCACGCCGACGTGGACAGTCTGCGACGCGGCATCGGCTACGTCATCCAGCAGATCGGCCTGCTGCCCCACCTGACCATCGCGGACAACGTCGCCCTCGTCCCCAAGATGCTGGGGACGAAGAAGTCGGAACGCCACCGGCGGGCGGAGGAACTGCTGGAGTTGGTCGGACTCGATCCGGCCGTCTACGCCGGCCGCTACCCCAAGCAACTTTCCGGCGGTCAGCAGCAGCGGGTCGGGGTGGCTCGGGCCCTCGCCGCGGACCCACCGGTGATGCTGATGGACGAACCGTTCGGCGCCGTCGACCCCGTCGTGCGGGAGAAGCTCCAGACGGAGTTCCTCCAGCTCCAAAAGCGCATCCGCAAGACGATCGTGATGGTCACCCATGACATCGACGAAGCGCTGCGGCTGGGTGACCGCATCGCCGTCTTCGGCCCCGGATCCCGCCTGGCCCAGTTCGACACGCCCTTGGCGATCCTGAGCGATCCGGCCGACGACTTCGTCCGCGACTTCGTCGGATCCGGTGCCCCGGTGCGCAGGCTGTCCCTCCTCAAGGTCTCGGACGTCATCGCGTCTTCTCCTGCGGGCACGCCTGCCATGGCGAACGTCGTTCCGGTCGACGCCGCCGAGACCGTCCACAAGGCTCTCGAACTCGTCCTGGCCTCCGGAGCGGAGGGCATCGAGGTCGGCGTGGCCGGCGGCAGCAGCCGCTGCCTCGACCTCCAGACCCTGCTCACCGCCGCCGCACAGCCGACGAAGGTGCTCTCATGAGCAGCGCGGCAGTCGAGGAAGTTCCGGCACCCGGCACACGCCGTTCAACCGCCTGGGTGCTGCCCCTGGTCGTGCTCGTCCTGCTGGGCGCCGTCTGGGCCTACGTCCACTCCCTCCACATGGACTCCATCGAGGCCCGCAGCCTGGCACCCGACGTCGTCCTGACCGCGCTCTGGGAGCATGTTCAGCTCGTCGTCGCGTCGACGTTCCTGACCATCGCCATCGGTGTCCCCCTGGGAGTACTCCTGACCAGGCCCCGCATCAAGAGGGCCGGGGCGATCGTGCTCGCGGCGGCCAACGCCAGCCAGGCGGTGCCGTCCATCGGAGTGCTGGTGGTGCTGGCCATGATCTTCGGCGTCGGCTTCTGGATGGCGGTGGTCGCCCTGGTCCTGTACGCCCTCCTTCCCGTGCTGCGCAACACCATGGTCGGCATCCGCCAGGTCGACCCCGCACTGATCGACGCGGGGCGCGGCATGGGGATGAGCGCCACCGAGGTGCTCCGCACCATCGAACTGCCCCTGGCGGTACCGGTGATGCTGGCAGGCATCCGCGTGGCGCTGATCCTGAACGTCGGCGTGGCCACGCTGGCCGCGTTCACCAACGCCGGGGGCCTCGGCTCCGTCATCTCCTCCGGCATCGCCCTCGACCGGATGCCGGTGCTCATCGTCGGCAGCGCCCTCACGATGGCCCTGGCCCTGACCGTCGACTGGCTGGCCGGCCTCGCCGAGCGCGTGCTGCGCCCGCGCGGCATCTGAGACCGCGGCACCTGAGACCGCGCTCGCTCCCGAGGACCAACCCCCGTCCCTCACCGTAGGAGGTGTTTCGCATGCGCAAGGTCATGCCCGCGGCCGTAGCCCTGCTCTGCGCCGCGCTGAGCAGCGGCTGCGCCCTCACCGCCAGCCCCCCGGGCCAAGGCGGCGGCCCCGCCGAGGACGGCCCCCTCAAAGGGGTCACCCTGAATGTCGCTTCCAAGAACTTCACCGAGCAACTGCTGTTGTGCGAGATCACCGCCCAGCGGCTCGAGTCACAGGGCGCGACGGTCAAGCGCACGTGCGGCATGAGCGGAACCAACGCCGTCCGCGCCGCGCTGACCAGCGGCGCGGTGGACATGTACTGGGAGTACACCGGCTCCGGATGGCTGGCCCTGCAGCAGAAGGAGAGCGTCACCGACCCACAGGCCCTGTACCGCAAGCTCAGCGCCATGGACAAGGCCAGGAACGATGTGGTGTGGCTGCCGCCCGCGGCGGCGAACAACACCTATGCCGTCGCGGCGAAGACGGAAACCGCGAAGAAGCTCCACGTCTCCACCCTCTCCGACTACGCCCGGCTCGCCACGGCACATCCGGGGAGCGCCGGCTTCTGCGGCGCCTCGGAGTTCTTCGGCCGCGACGACGGCTGGCCCGGCCTCCAGAAGACCTACGGTTTCCGGCTCCCCAAGGGCAAGGTGGCAGAGCTGGCGGAGGGTCCGATCTACAACGCCGTCGCCAAGGGCAACCCCTGCGAATTCGGTGAGGTCTTCGCCACCGACGGCAGGATCTCCGCCCTCGGGCTGACTCTCCTGAAGGACGACAAGAGGTACTTCCCGCCCTACAACCTCTCCCTCAACGTGCGAGGCAGCGTCCTGCACAAGAACCCGCGGATATCGACGGCCATGGCCCCGGTGAACAAGCTGCTCACCACCTCCCAGCTCCAGAAGCTCAACGCACGGATCGACGTCGACGGCGAGACCCCCGAGGAGGTCGCAGGCCAGTGGCTCAGCGACAACAAGCTGAAGTGACGAGCGGACAGCAGGCCCGGACACTTCGTGTGGGCCTCCTCCAGACCGCGCCCGTCTTCGGTGCGGTGGAGGACAACCTCGCCCACATCGCCGACCTGCGCGGCGGCCTCGGCCCGGTCGACCTCGCCCTCACCCCGGAACTGTCCGTCAACGGCTACGGATTCACCCCCCACAGCGACGCGGACCTGTTCACGAGCGACGACCCCCGGCTCGCCGGACTCACCTCGCAAGGGGTGGCGGTGGGCTTCGCCGAGAGGAGCGCCGCCGGCCTGCCCTGGAACAGTTACCTCCTGTCCCATCCCGCGACAGGGACCCGGCACCTTCAGCGCAAGCTCCATCCCGTCTCGTACGCGCCGTGGAACGAGCATCTGACGTTCCGGCCCGGCACCGAACTGCCGACCGCCGACATCGGCACCGCCACCGTCGCCACCGCCATCTGCAACGACATGTGGCATCCCGCCATCCCCTGGCTGGCCGCCCACAGCGGAGCCGAGATCCTCGTCGTTCCCGTGGCCAGCATGGAGGGAGCCGACCCCACGAGAATCCGCCGCACCTGGGAGGTGATCCTGGAACACGCGGCCGTGCTGTTGCAGTGCTACGTCATCTTCGTCAACCGGTGCGGCTCGGACCAGGGAAACCGGTTCTGGGGCGGCTCACGTGTTCTGGGCCCCGACGGCAGCGTCCTCGCTCGCCTCGGTGACGGGCCGGGGGCCGCCGAGGCCGAGCTCGACATGACGGCCCTGCGCCGACTGCGCGACGACGTCCCGCTGCTCGCGGAAGCCCGGACCGACCTCGTGGCCGGTGCGCTCGGGGCCGGCGACATCCTGGAACGGGAGCAGACGCGTGTTTGACGTCCATGTCCATGCCGCCCCCGACGTGCTGGAGCGGATCGGCTACGACGACCAGATCGCCGAGAGCTACGCCGCGGCGGGCTACAGCGGTTTCGTCCTCAAGGCCCACCACGAATCCACCGTGGGCCGGGCCAGCGCCCTCAGCCGGTCATCGGGGCTGGAGGTCGTCGGGGGAGTCGCCCTCAACCGTGCCGTGGGCGGAATCAACCCGGCGGCCGTCCTCTCGGCTCTGTCCACGGGCGGTCGGGTCGTGTGGTTTCCCACGGCGGACGCCCATACCCAGGAGAGCGCCCACCTGCCGCGGCTGGGAGACCTGGACGAGCGACTGGACCGCTCCGTGCTGGCCGTCCCCCCGGTCCTGCCCCCGGACGAGAAAGCCGTGAAGAACATCGGCCTCGTCCTGGACCTGATCGCCGAGCACGACGCCGTGCTGTGCACGGGGCATCTCAGCGGCGCCGAGTGCAGATGGCTGCTGGACCAGGCCTTTGACCGAGGCATCGGCAGATTCCTGCTCACGCACCCCTCCTACACCGTCCCCGACATGGCGGTGCCGGAGATCGCCGAACTCGCCGACAGGGGCGCCCACGTCGAGATCACCGCCTACCAACTCCTCCACCAGCCGGGGATGACGGCCTCCAGGCTGGCCGCCGTCGCGCGGGCAGCGGGGCCACGACTGGTCCTCGCCTCCGACGCGGGACAGCCCGACAGCCCGCAGCCCCCCATGGCCCTGAACCAGCTCATCGACACCCTCGCGGGCCAGGGACTGGACCCTGGACTGCTGCGGGACGCCGCCGGCGACACGCCAAGGAGGCTCGTTCTCCCCTGAGGCGACGACCGGCGACGGCCGATCCCGAAGAAGCCGATGCGCCCCGGGTTCCGGCCGCGAGCTCGCGCGGCCACGACTCCGCCGCGAACGGGTCACCGCCGACACCAGCACATCGAGGCGCAGGAACAGACCGAGGCGCAGGAACAGCAGGAGAGAACGGCAGGAGAAATGGCCGCAACCGCGACAGACGCAACAGACAGTCCCCAGACCGACGTCGAGGCGTTCCTCGACGACCTCCGCGCGCGCCTCGGCGGCCTTGTCGACGACTCGTCCCTGACCACGGCGCTCTATTCGACCGACGCCTCCAACTACCGGGTCGTCCCGCTGGCGGTGCTCACGCCCCGAGGGCAGGAGGACGTGGTCGCGGCCGTCCGGATCGCCCGCGCGCACGGCGTTCCGGTCACCGTCAGGGGAGGAGGCACCTCCTGCGCCGGCAACGCCGTGGGCCCCGGCCTCGTCATCGACTTCTCCCGCTTCATGCACCGCGTCCTCTCGATCGACCCCGAGACCTCCACGGCCGTGGTGGAGCCCGGGGTCGTCCTGAGCGCGCTCCAGGACGCGGCCCTGCCCTTCGGACTGAGGTTCGGCCCCGATCCGTCCACCGCCACCCGCTGCACCATCGGCGGAATGATCGGCAACAACGCCTGCGGCCCGCACGGCCTCTCCTACGGACGCACCGCCGACAACGTGATCTCCATGACCTGGCTGACCGGCCGCGGCGAGGTCGTCACCGCCGGCTCGGGAGCCGGCGCACTCACCGCGGTTCCCGGTCTGGACGCCTTCGTCTCGGAGAACCTGGCCGTGCTGCGCACCGAGTTCGGACGCTTCGGACGCCAGATCTCCGGCTACTCCCTCGAGCACCTGCTCCCGGAGAACGGACGGAACCTCGCAGCCGCCCTGACCGGCACCGAAGGAAGCTGCGGGATCGTCCTGGAGGCCACCGTCCGGCTCGTCCCCCGGGCGTCGGCGCCGGCCCTCGCCGTCCTCGGCTACAGCGACATGGCCGCAGCCGCGGACGACGTGCCACGCCTGCTCCCCTTCGAGCCACTCGCGCTGGAAGGCCTGGACGCACAGCTCGTCGACGTCGTCCGCCGGGCGCACGGCGGCGCCGGCGTCCCGGCGCTGCCCGCGGGCGGGGGATGGCTGATGGCCGAAGTCGGCGGCGCGACCTCACAGGAGGCGGTCGAGGCGGCCCACAAGCTCGTCGCCGCCTCCACCTCGACCGACGCCGTGGTCCTGCCCACAGGCCCCGAGGCCACCAGGCTCTGGCAGATCCGCGCCGACGGCGCCGGACTCGCCGGACGCACCGCCGACGACAAGCAGGCCTGGCCGGGCTGGGAGGACTCCGCCGTTCCCCCGGAGAGACTCGGTGACTATCTGCGGGGGCTCGAGGCCCTCATGGCCGAGGAGGGGGTGTCCGGACTGGCCTACGGCCACTTCGGCGACGGGTGCGTGCACGTCCGCATCGACTTCCCGCTCGAGAGCGGGGGCGGGCTCATGCGCGGGTTCCTCCAGCGCGCCGCGGCCCTGGCCGCCGAGCACGGCGGTTCCCTGTCCGGTGAGCACGGGGACGGGCGGGCCCGCTCCGAGCTGCTGCCCGCCATGTACAGCCCGGAAGCCCTGCGCGCGATGGAGGCGTTCAAGGCCCTCCTGGATCCCGAGGACCTGATGAACCCCGGAGTCGTCGTCCGGCCGGCGCCGCTGGACGCGGACCTGCGTCGTCCCCAGGCGCTTGAGCTCCGTGCCGGCGACGGCTTCGCCTTCGCGCACGACGGCGGGAACATCACCGAGTCCGTCCACCGATGCGTCGGGGTCGGCAAGTGCCGGGCCGATCTGCGCGGACAGGGCGGCTTCATGTGCCCCTCGTACACCGCCACACGGGACGAGAAGGACTCCACCCGAGGCCGCGCGCGGACGCTGCAGGAGATGCTCAACGGCGGCGTCGTCACGCGGGGCTGGAGCTCTCCGGAGGTGCACGAGGCCCTCGACCTGTGCCTGAGCTGCAAGGCCTGCGCGAGCGACTGCCCCACCGGCATCGACATGGCCATGTTCAAGTCGGAGGCGCTCCACCAGACCTACAAGGGTCGCTTGCGCCCGCTCAGCCACTACACGCTCGGCCGGCTTCCGCAGTGGCTCAGGCTCGCCGCGCCCCTGGCCCCGATCGTCAACCTCGCCGGCCGTGTCCCGGTGCTGCGCAAGGCCATGATGGCGATGATGGGCGCGGACACCCGCCGGTCGCTGCCGCCGCTGCCCAGGACGCCGTTCCGCCGGCGGAGGCCGCCGAGGACCGGCGGAGCCGACCCGGGCGCGCCCAAGGTGCTGCTCTGGGTCGACTCCTTCTCGGACGCCATGGACCCGGACATCCCACGGGACGCCCTCGACGTCCTCTTCGCCGCCGGGTGCGACGTCGAGATCGCCGGTCCCGGGGCCTGCTGCGGACTGACCCTCGTCTCCACGGGCCAGCTCACCGCCGCCAGAGCCACCCTCCGCAAGACGGTCGACCTCCTGCTTCCCCATGTCAGGGACGGAAGGACCGTCGTCGGCCTCGAGCCGAGCTGCACCGCCACGCTCCGCTCGGACCTGCTCGAGCTCCTGCCCGACGACCCCCGTGCCGCGGAGCTGTCCCGGTCGGTCAGGACGGTCGCCGAGTTCCTCACCTCCATCGACTGGACACCGCCCCGGGCGGCCCGGAAGCTCCTGGTCCAGCCGCACTGCCACCACCACTCCGTCATGGGGTACGGCGCGGATCAGGCGCTCCTGGAGGCGATGGGCTGCGATGTCGAGATCTCCGCGGGATGCTGCGGCCTCGCCGGGAACTTCGGCATGGAGAAGGGCCACTACGAGCTGTCCGAGAAGATCGCGCGGGACGGCATCCTCGCCCGGGCAGCCGCCGGACCGGACCGTCAGGTCCTCGCGGACGGCTTCTCCTGCCGTACCCAGGTGCGCGATCTCGCCGGACTGGACAGCCGCCACCTCGTGCAGATCATCGCCGAGGCGCTGCGGCAAGGAGCGAACGCGGCACGGTGATCCGCGCGTCATGACACGGTGATCCGCACGTCATGAAGAGGCGGCGTCCGTCATACCGAGCCCAGGTCGGACGACACCCAGTGTTCGGGCCGCATGTGGACGACGACCTGTTCGCCGTGGTTCTTCCACGCGAAGTCCACGTAGGCGTCGACCTTCTCGGCGGGGAGATAGCGGGACGAGATCTCCCGCAGGCGCTCGACGGTCGCGGGTGTCGTGTCGATGACGGGGCCCTCGACGGAGACGTACCGGATCGTGGGCTCGAGCCGGTCGACCATCAGGGAGAACCGGCCCGCGCCCTGGATCAGCCGGTTCTTCCGGGAGTCCAGCCCCGTCATGATCCATACGGTGCCGTCCCGCTCGTACTGGTACCAGATCGGCACGGTCAGGGGGCCTCTGCCCGTCCCGGCATCGACCGCCAACGCGGCGACATGTGGTTCGGCAAGGAATGTCTCGCGCTCTTCGCGGCTCAGGGGCATGCCGATTCCTCCCGTGTTCACAGCGGACGTACGTCTTCGTCATCCGTGCCCCGTCCCGGCGCCTTCCGCACCGGACCTCGGCTGCGAACACCCCTCGGACGGACCTGCTCAGGGGCGGCCGACGGCCGTCCGGGTGTCACCGTGGGCCGCCTCCAGGCGCCGGGTGGCCTCGGCGGCCGTGCAGTGGGCGAGGAGCATGACGACGGCGGTCTTGGCATGGCCGCCGGCCGCCCGCAGGGCCTCGGCGGCGGTCTCGGGGTCGGCGCCGGTGGCCTGCACGACCATGCGGCGGGCCCGGTCGACGAGCTTGTCGTTGCTGGCCCGGACGTCGACCATGAGGTTGCCGTAGACCTTGCCGACACGCACCATCGAGGCGGTGGAGAGCATGTTGCAGACCATCTTCTCGGCGGTGCCGCCCTTGAGGCGCGTCGATCCGGTGAGGACCTCGGGGCCGGTGGGGACCTCGATCGGGATGTCGGCGTAACGGCTGATCAGCGCATCGCGGTTGCAGGCGACCGACACGGTCGCGGCGCCCTTGGCGGCGGCGTGCTTCAGGCCGCCGACGACGTACGGCGTGCGGCCGCTGGCGGCGAGCCCGACGACCGTGTCCCGGTCGTCGACGCCGATCTCGTCGAGGTCCACGACCGCCCGCTCGGGCTCGTCCTCCGCGCCCTCGACCGCCGTGACGAAGGCGCTCGGGCCGCCGGAGAGCAGGCCCACGACCTGCTCGGGGGAGGTGCCGAAGGTCGGCGGGCACTCGACGGCGTCCAGCAGGCCGATGCGTCCGCTGGTGCCGGCCCCGAGGTAGATCAGCCGTCCGCCCCGCCGCAGCGACTCGGTGATCGCCTCGACGGCGGCACCGATCTGCGGCAGGGCGGCGCGTACCGCGAGGGCGACGGTCTGGTCCTCGGCGTTCATGACCGAGAGCAGTTCGGAGACCGGCATGCGGTCGAGTTCGGCGGTCCGTTCGTTACGGGTTTCGGTGCCGAGTGTGCTGAGGTCCACGGAGCGGTCGTCCTTTCGGGGTGGTGCTCAGGGTGTCGCCGGTCGGCGGTCAGTCGGCGGCCGGGGCGCGGCGCTGCGCCTGCGGGCGCCTGCGCCGGTACACGGCCCGGTACGTCTTCTCCAGCGCCGCGGTCGTGGCGTCGAAGGAGCGCTGGGCGACGCCGACGAACAGGCAGTCGACGACGGCGAGCTGGGCGATACGGCTGACGGTCGCGCCGGAGCGGAAGGGAGTCTCCCGGGCGCAGGTCGTCAGCACGAGGTCCGCGCTCTCCGCGAGGCTGGAGCGCGGCACGTTGGTGAGGGCGATGGTGGTGGCGCCGCGCTCGGCGGCGGCCTGGAGGGGTTCGACGGTGTCCTCGGTCTCCCCGGAGTGGGAGATGGCCAGGGCGACGTCACCCGGCCCGAGGAGAGCGGTGGCGGTGAGGGCGGCGTGCCGGTCGGTCCAGACGAACGCCATGTGGCCGATGCGGTGCAGCTTCTGGTGCAGGTCCTGACCGACGAACGCGCTGGCGCCGACGCCGAAGATGTCGATCCGCCGGGCCGCCGCCAGGGCGTCGACCGCGCCCCGCAGCACCTCGACGTCCAGCTCCTCCCCGGAGTCCTCCAGGGCGCGCACCTCGTTGTAGATGATCTTGCTGACGATCTCGCTGAGCGTGTCCGTGGCGCTGATGTCGGTGCTCGGCGCGGGGCGTTCCCCGCCGAGGGCGCTCTCGCGGGCCGCGGCCGCGGCCAGGGTGAGGCGCAGCTGCGGGTAGTTGCCGATCCCTATGGTCCGGCAGAAGCGCATCACGGTGGCCACGGAGGTGGCGGCGCGCTCGGCGAGCGCGCTGATGGACAGTTCCGACGCCTGTGCCGGATCGGCCAGGACGGCCTCGGCCACCCGGCGTTCCGAAGGGGGCAGGGACGGCAGTGCCGCGTGGATGCGCGCCAGGGTCGCGGCGGGGGAGGCGTCGTGCGCCGGCTGGGCTGGTGCGCGGGGTGGTTCCTGGCGGGCCATGGGAGGTTCCCTTCACAGTGGCTGGCGACACGTTAACCATGCGCCGGACGTCGCGTCAAAAAGTTACGTATCGAATTGACTGAAGTTACTTATTGACATCCGGATGTTGGCCTTCCGATACTCGCTGAACCGCGTCCGTGCCGGTCACCGGCCCCCGGCGCCCGCCGGCGGCCCGTGACCGCGTCGGACGCGGCGGATCCCCGAAGACACGAAGGCGTGGCGCATGACAGCAGCAGTGGCGGTGGACCTGGGCAAGACCGGCTGCCGTGCCGTCCTGTGGCACGACGGCACCGGTCCCGCCCGGGACGTCCACGAGGTGCCCGGAGCCCCCGGGCTCGCCGCCGACAACGGAGTGGCGACCGCCCGGACCGCCGTGCGCGCCGCCGTCCTGCCCCTCCTGGAAGGGCGGACACAGCCCCGGCTCGCGGCGCTCTGCGTGGGCGCGGCGGGGGCGGCCACCGCACCGGAGGCGGCCCGCGAACTGGCCGGCCTGCTCCTGCACGACCTGCCCGCGGACGAGGTGGCCGTCACCAGCGACGCCGTCACCGCCCACGCGGGCGCCCTCGGCGGCAGCACCGGTGTCGTGCTCGCGATCGGCACCGGCTCGGTCGCCGTCGGTATCGGCGACCACGGCTCCTACGCCCGCGTCGACGGCTGGGGCCCCTGGCTCGGCGACGAGGGCAGCGGCGCCTGGATCGGCGCCGCCGGACTGCGGGCCGCGCTCCGCGCCCACGACGGACGCGGACCGGACACGGCGCTGCTGGCCGCCGCCGCGGAGCGCTTCGGCGATCCCGACCGGCTGCCCTCGGCCGTCGGCCGCGACGGCAATCCGGCCCGCACCGCGGCCTCCTTCGCCCCCGACGTGGCCCGCGCGGCCGCCGCGGGTGACGCCGCCGCATCCGCGATCATCCAGGACGCCGCCACCGCACTCGGTGAGGCGGTGCTCGCCGCCGCCCGCCGCATCGGCGGCGACGCCCTCCCCGTCACCGTCACGGGCGGGCTCACCGGCCTCGGCGAACCGCTCCTCGGCCCGCTGCGCTCGGCCCTCGCCGCCTCCCCGCGCCCCCTGCACCTGCGGCCCCCGCTCGGGGACCCGCTGGACGGCGCACGCCTGCTGGCGCTGAACACGTCGGCACCGCACGAACCACACGTCGTCCGCCTGCGCCGGACGACGCCCCCGCCCCCTGTCCCCACCCGGCCGGCGACCCCGCCGGCCATTGCTTAGGAGTGAGCGTGCGCCAACTCGACCTCGTGGTGGTCGTCGTCTATCTGGTGGCGATCGCCTGGATCGGACTGCGCCTGGCCGGCCGCCAGAAGACGTCGAAGGACTACTTCGTCGGCGAAGGACACATGCCGTGGTGGACCGTGTCGTTCTCCGTGGTGGCCACCGAGACCAGTGTGCTCACCGTGATCAGCGTCCCCGGCGGCGCCTACAGCGGACAGGGCTTCGGCAACGTCGAACTCGCGCTGGGCTACGTCATCGGCCGTGTGGTGGTGGCCACCGTGCTGATCCCGCTCTACAAGCGCGGCGGCTTCGTCAGCGCCTACCAGTACCTGGGCAGCAGATTCGGGCTGAAACTCCAAGGGCTCGCCTCGGTGACCTTCGTCTTCACCCGGCTCCTGGCCGAGGGCGTCCGGCTGTTCGCCTCCGCGATCCCGATCAAGCTGCTGCTCGACGAGTTCGGCGTGCACGCCGGCTACCGGGTCATCATCATCGTGCTCACCCTGATCACCGTCGTCTACACCTACCTCGGCGGCATCAAGGCGGTCATCTGGACCGACGCCATCCAGATGGGCCTCTACCTGGGCGGCGCGATCCTCGCCATCGCCGTGCTCTCCGGCCACGTCGGCGGTGACGGATTCTCGAGCGCCCTGCACACGGGCCACTTCAAGCTCTTCGACACGAACTTCGACCTCGCGCACGTCCTCACCAGCCCGTTCGCCCTGCCGACCGCGATCATCGGCGGCGCCATCTTCGCGATGGCCAGCCACGGCTCCGACCAGCTGATCGTCCAGCGCGTCCTGGCCACCCGCTCGCTGCGCGACGGCCAGAAGGCCATGATCGCCTCGGGTGTCTTCGTCACCCTCCAGTTCGCCGCCTTCTCCCTCGTCGGCGCCCTGCTGTGGTCGTACAACCAGGGCAAGGGCTTCCAGGAACTGGGCCTGACCAGCTCCGACAACCTCTACCCGAACTTCATCCTGCACGGGCTGCCCGTGGTGATCTCCGGCCTGCTCGTCGCGGGCATCCTCGGCGCCGCGATGGGCTCGCTGTCCTCGGCGCTGAACTCCATGTCGAACTCGACGGTCGCCGACATCATCCACAGCTTCTTCCGCGGCACGCCCTCCGAGGAGTTCCTGCTCAAGCTCGCCCGGGTGATGACGCTGGTGTGGGCGGTGCTGATGGCGATCTTCGCCTGCGCCTTCAGCACCAGCACCGGCAACGTCTACCTCACCGGCCTGACCATCGCCGGCTACACCTACGGCGCGCTGCTCGGCGCGTTCCTGCTCGGCCGGCTCGTCCGCCGGGCCAACGAGATCGACTCCATCGTGGCGTTCCTGGTGACGGTCGGCGTCATGACGTACATCGTGCGCGACGTGAAGATCGACGTGACCGTGGCCGGCGCCACCGTGCCGACGGCGATCGCCGCCCAGTGGCTGGTGCCGCTCGGCGTGCTGATCACCCTGGTCGTCGGCGGCGTGATGAGCCTGTTCCACCGCGCCCCCGAGACCGCCGAGCTCCCTGCCGCCGACGACGAGCCGGGCCTGGGCCCCGACCGGGTCGTGGCCGCCGGCCAGGAGTGACCACCCGCCGCGGGGCCGTCGCGACGGCGGCCCCGCGCCGACACCTGGAGGAAGACAACCGTGCCGCAACCGACCCCGCCGGCGTGGCGGAACGTACACCGGGAGACGCCGTGCGTGTGATCGGCCTGATGTCGGGCACCTCCTACGACGCCATCGAGGCCGCCGCCGCGGACCTCGCCCTGGACGGCGACGCCCTGCTGCTGCGTCCCCTCGGCCACCTGTCCGTCCCCTACCCGGACGAGGTGCGGGACCTCATCGCCGCCACCCTGCCACCGGCCGCCACGACCACCCAGGCCGTGTGCGCCCTGGACACCGGCATCGGCCAGGCCTTCGCCGGCACCGCCGAACGCGCCCTGCGCGAGCTGTGCGACGGCACCGCCGACCTCGTGGTCTCCCACGGCCAGACCATGCACCACTGGGTCGAGGACGGCACCGTGCGCGGCACGCTCCAGCTCGGCCAGCCCGCCTGGATCGCCGAGGCCACCGGCCTCCCGGTCGTCTCCGACCTGCGCAGCAGGGACGTGGCCGCGGGCGGGCAGGGTGCCCCGCTGGTCGGCATGACCGACACCCTGCTGCTGCGCGCGCTCCCCGGCACACCCGCGGCCCTCAACCTCGGCGGCATCGCCAACGTCACCGTCCTCGTACCCGGAGCCGAGCCACTGGCCTTCGACACCGGCCCGGCCAACGCCCTGCTGGATGCGGCCGTACGGCACTTCACCGACGGCGCCGCCGCCTATGACGAGGACGGACGGCGGGCCGCCGCCGGCCACACCCACCCCGAACTGCTCCGCGTCCTGCTGGACGACCCCTACTACCGCAGACCCGCCCCGAAGAGCACCGGCAAGGAACACTTCCACCTGCCCTACCTGCACAGGGCGCTGGACGCACTGCCCACGCCCGCCCCCGCAGCGGACGACGTGCTCGCCACGCTGACCCGGCTGACCGCCGTCACCGTCGCCGACGCCTGCCGCGCCCACGGGGTCACCGAGCTGGTCGCCTCCGGCGGCGGCACCCGCAACCCCGTGCTGATGCGCATGATCGCCGAGGAACTGCCCGGCGTGCCGCTGCGCCCCAGCGACGACCTGGGCCTGCCCTCCGACGCCAAGGAGGCCCTCGCCTTCGCGATCCTGGGCTTCCTCACCGCCCACGGCCTGCCCGGCACACTGACGTCGGGCACCGGGGCGCGCCGGGCCACGGTGCTGGGCAGCATCACCCCGGGCCGGGCGCCGCTGCGTCTGCCCGAGCCCGCCGCACAGCCGCCGCGCCTGCTGCGGATCGCCCCCTGACCTCCCACTCCAGCACCGAGGACCCATGAGCCGCACCGCCGCCACACCGCCCGCCCCGGCCGACGGTCTCGCCGAACTCCTGGCCGGGTGCGTCAGTGACCCGGCCAGGGTGAGCACCGAGCTGCCCCGCCGCATCGCGGCCGCCCACGACGCGTCGCCGTACCTGTTCACGCCCCGGGCCGTCGTGCGCGCCGCGTCCGCGGCCGAGGTCGGTGCCCTGATGGCCGGGGCACGCGCGGCCGGACTGCCGCTGACCCTGCGCTCGGGCGGCACCAGCCTGGCCGGGCAGGCGGGCGGCGACGGCATCCTCGTGGACGTCCGCAGCCACTGGCGCACCGCCGAGATCCTCGACGAGGGCCGCCGCATCCGGCTGCAACCAGGACTGACGGTACGGCAGGCCAACGCGCGCCTCGCCCGGTACGGCCGCCGGCTCGGCCCCGACCCGGCCAGCGAGTCCGCCTGCACCATCGGCGGCCTGGTGGCCAACAACTCCAGCGGCATGAACTGCGGCACCCAGGACAACGCCTACCGGACCATGGAGTCCCTGCAGTTCGTGCTGCCCTCCGGCACCGTGGTCGACACCGCGGCCCCCGACGCCGACCAGGCGCTGCGTGCCCGCGAGCCCGAACTGCACGCGGGACTGCTGCGGTTGCGCGAGCGCGTCCGCACCTCGGCCGCCTCACGCGCCACCATCGAGCGGCTGTTCTCCATGAAGAACACCATGGGGTACGGCCTGAACTCGTTCCTGGACCACTCCGAGCCGGCCGACATCCTCGCCCACCTCATGATCGGCAGCGAGGGCACCCTGGGCTTCGTGGGCGAAGCCGTCTTCCGTACGGTCCCCCTCCTGCCGCACACCGCCACCGGCCTGCTGGTGCTGCCCGGACTCGCCGACGCCACCGACGCGCTGCCCGCACTGCTGGCCGCGGGCGCCCGCACCGCCGAACTCCTGGACGCCGCGTCGCTGCGCGTGGCCCAGCAGTCGCCGGACCCCGTGGACGAACTGCGCGGCCTGCGCGTCGAACGGCACGCCGCCCTGCTGGTCGAGTTCGCCGAGGACAGCGCCGAACTGCTCGAGGAGACGGTGGCCACCGCGCAGCCGGTCCTGGACCGCCTGCCCGCCGTCACCGGCACGGCACTCGTCCGCGACCCGCGCGTCCGGGCCCGGCTCTGGCACCTGCGCAAGGGCCTGTACACCGCGGTCGCGGGCGCGCGCCGTCCCGGCACCACCGCGCTCCTGGAGGACATCGCGGTGCCGATGGAACGCCTGACCGGCACCTGCGAGGGCCTGATCGGGCTCTTCGACCGGCACGGCTACCAGGACGCGGTGATCTTCGGCCACGCCCGCGACGGCAACCTGCACTTCATGCTCACCCAGGACTTCGACTCCACCCAGGAGACCGAACGCTACGCCCGGTTCACCGACGCCATGGTCGACCTGGTCCTGGACGCCGGCGGCACGCTCAAGGCCGAGCACGGCACCGGCCGTGCCATGGCCCCCTTCGTCCGCCGCCAGTACGGCGGCGAACTGCACGACATCATGCGCGAGCTGAAGCGCCTGTGCGACCCGCACGGCGTCCTGAGCCCCGGTGTGCTCCTGGAGGACGACCCGGCCGCGCACCTGCGCAGCCTCAAGAGCGTCCCGAAGGTCGACCCCGCCGTGGACGCGTGCGTGGAGTGCGGCTACTGCGAGCCCGTCTGCCCCAGCGCGGACGTCACCACCACACCCCGTCAGCGCATCGCCCTCCAGCGCGAGATCGCGCTGGCCACCGCCGCCGGAGACGACGAACGCCGCCGCGCCCTGGAGGCCGACTACACGTACGCGGCCGTCGACAGCTGCGCGGCCGACAGCCTCTGCGTCACCGCCTGCCCGGTCACCATCGACACCGGCGCGGTGATGAAGCGCCTGCGCGCCGAACGCCACGGCGCCACCGCGCAGCGCGCCGGGAACGCCGCGGCCCGGCACTGGGGCACGGCGGTCAAGGGCGTGCGCGCCGCGCTGGACACCGCCCACGTCCTGCCCGCTCCCGCGCTGCGTGCCGCCACCGGAGCGGTCCGGCGGCTCGGGGCGGGGGAGCTCGTGCCCGCCTGGAGCGACGACATCCCGCGCGGCGGTCCGCCCCGCCCCGCGCCCCGGCGGCCCGCGACGGCGCGCGCGGTGTTCTTCGCCGCCTGCATCGGCAGTGTCTTCGCCCCCGAGACGGCCGCGGCGGAAACGGGGGGCGCGGCGGCCGCCTTCCTCCGGCTGTGCGAACGGGCAGGCGTTCCCGTCACCGTGCCCAGCGGGCTGGCGGGCCTGTGCTGCGGCACGCCCTGGCAGTCCAAGGGGTACACCGCCGGGCACCGCACCATGGCCGCCCGCACGCTCGGGGCGCTGTGGGAGGCGAGCGACCACGGCCGGCTGCCCGTGGTCTGCGACGCCTCCTCGTGCACCCACGGCCTGGAACAACTGCTCGACGCGGTACCGGAACCGGACCGCACCCGCTTCGCCTCCCTGCGCTTCACCGACAGCGTCGTCTTCACCGCCGAGCACCTGCTGCCCGCCCTGCCCGAACCCCGCCGCCTGGCGAGCCTCGCCCTGCACCCCACCTGCTCCACCGTGCACCTGGGCATCGACGGCTCCCTGCGCGCCGTGGCCGCGGCCGTGAGCGACACGGTCACCGTTCCCGAGAACTGGGGCTGCTGCGCGTTCGCCGGGGACCGCGGTCTGCTCCACCCGGAGATCACCGCGGCGGCCACGGCGGCCCAGGCGGCCGAGATCACCGCGGGCACCTACGACGCGTACGCCTCCTGCAACCGCACCTGCGAGATGGGCATGACCCGCGCCACCGGACGCCCCTACCGGCACGTTCTGGAACTCCTCGACGAGGCCACCGCCTGAGAAGGACCCGGCGTGGGCCTGCCGCGCGGGCCCACAGGGCAGCCGGACCGGCCCTCAGAGCCAGCGGGCCGTGTCCCCGACACGGACCCGGCCCGGTGTCTCGACCGCCGCGTACACGCCGAGGGTGTTGCCCAGCTCGCGGGCGACCCAGCGCAGCACGGAGCGGTCGTGCGGGACGGTCGGAGTCTCCTTGGTGATCATCACACAGCGGTCGCATCCCTCGGTGAAGCGCAACCGCAGTGAGCCGACGGCCATCCGGCGGCCGATCCAGTCGTGTTCGGGGTACCCGCTCGCGTGGTCGCCGTCCACCTCGCCCGGGGCGTCGTCGAGCACCAGGTTGGGCCGGAACCGGCTGGCGTCCAGCGCACTGTCCGGCAGCGCCGCTGCCAGGCTGCGCAGCGCCGTCGTCGTCATCACATGGAGCGCGGTGTGCGGCGGGTGCGGCGGCCGGTGCCCGGCCAGCGTGACCTCGGCCTGGACCGCGGCACTGAGCCGGTCGGCGGCGTCCGGTGCGTCGGAGCGGAACCGCCGGCCGTCCGGCAGGATCAGCTCGGCCAGGCCCGGCCCGACGGCGACCGCCCGCAGCCGCATGAGCGCCGGGACCGCACCGGCCCAGGTGACCTCGTCCCGCTCGTCGTGGACGGCGACACCCCGGTCCCCCTCGATGCCCAGCGCACCGACCGCGGCGGCCGTCAGCGGCTCACCGCCCACCGACTTCACCGGGTACCGCCATATCTGATCGACCCGCATCCATCGCCCCTTCGTCTCCCGGTGGTCCGGCAACCGCAGCCGACGGCCGCCGCGGGCACGTACGACGATCACCGTATCCTCGCCCGCACCAGTGATCAGATGACGCCGCGGATCGCCGTCTCGAAGCCCTCCACGTGGCCGGC
>NZ_JBEXZD010000115.1:0-26468 GCF_040628575.1 Streptomyces sp. NPDC006393 | reverse complement strand
CGCCGGGATTCGACCGGGAGACCTACCGGCGGCGCAACATGATCGAGCGCTGCTTCAACCGGCTCAAGGGCTTCCGTGGGATCGCCACCAGATACGAGAAGACCGCCACCTCCTACGAAGCGGCAGTCTCCCTCGCGTCGTTCCTGCTCTGGGCAAGATCCGTTTGAAGACGGACCCTAGTACCGGCCGACGGCGTCGGTCGCGGCTGAGGGGCACACTGGACTGTATGGCGAGCCCCAGTCCCGGACGGGCTCCGGAATGTCGCTTGCCGCCGCGGCCGCAGAGCGTTTCGGCGGCCCGGGGGTTCGTGCGCGATGTCCTGGAACAGAGTCCGCCGGATGTGGTGGACACGGCGCAGCTGCTGGTCAGCGAGCTGGTGACCAATGCGGTGGTCCATGCGAACACCGAGGTGGAGGTCCGGGTCTGGGCCGCCGACGGCAGGGCGCACGTCCAGGTCACTGATCACAAGCCTTCCCGCGGCCTGGTGTCCCAGCGGTTCAGCAGCTATGCCAGCACCGGACGTGGCCTCGGGATGGTCGAGCAGCTCGCCTCCAACCACGGCGTACACGTCGGTGAGGACCGCAAGACGGTGTGGTTCGAGCTGTGGTCCGGCACCGCTCCGCCGCCGGCACCCGGCTGGGACACCTCGGTCACGTCCCGCGGGCCGACCGTCGCCGTGACGCTGATCGACCTGCCGGGCGCGCTCCACAAGGCGGCTCAGCAGCACCGCGAGGCGCTCCTGCGTGAATCACTGCTCACCGCCCTGTCCGACGACCGGCCCACGGCCCTGCGGGACGACCTCCTCACCGCGCACGAGTGCAACCACATGATCAAAGCGGCCCTGGCCGACGCACCGGAACAGTTGGCCGCCCACGGGGATCTGCGTACCCTGCGCGTACCGATCCCCGCCGACGCCGCCCCGGCCCTGCGCACCCTGGACCGCATGCTCGATCACGCGCAGGAGGCCGCCTGCGAAGGACGACTGCTCACCCGACCGGCCCTGCCGCAGACCCGTGCGGCCAACCACTGGCTCCTCGACCAGTTGATCAGCCAGCTCGCGGGCCGACCTCCCACAGCCTGGACCTCGACCCCCCACGAGCCCAGTGCCGTCCCGCCGGAACCGGCACCATGGGACCCCAGCAGCCTTCAGACCAGCCGCACCCCCACCATCGCCGCCGACGACGCGGACCGGATCATCGCCGTGAACACACCGGCGGCCGGCCTGCTCGGCTGGCCGGCGGACGAACTGGTCGGACAGCGCATCACCGTACTCATCCCCGAAAACCTGCGTGAACGCCACATCGCCGCCTTCACGTCCCTGCTGCTCACCGGAGAGCCGCGCATCCTCGGTCGCCCGGTGACCATGACCGCGCTGCACCGAGACGGCGGGCTGATCCCCATCAGCCTGCTCATCCAGACACAGGAGGCGAGAGACGGCCGCAGCGTGTTCGTCGCCCGCCTCGCCCCCGCACGGGACGGTCATTAGCCGGGGGCTGCCTTCGGTCGACGCCGCGCGTGCCGCGCTGCCTGCAACGGGAGTGCCGCGCTGCCTGCAAAGGGAGAGATGTACGTCAATCAGTGCATTCAGCACCCGTGCACCGCCTATCATTTCCCCTGTATGTCGTCTGCTGTTCACACTCCAACTACAAACATGTAAGCTGCCGTTGATCCAGCAAGCACATCCCTGCCATGACTGGACGCTGTCCGTCGGCCGCCACCCGGCAATCGACGCACATTTGGCGTTGGCCGCACTCAGATGTCGACGGCGATCCTGGTGCAGCCAGCAACACCCCTCTCCGCCGGTCCAGGCGGAGATGAACACCGAGGCAGCCATCCAGTGCTACCCGTACAATTCGAGCGAGACCTTCTCGATCGATTCATCGCCGAGGTCAAAGGCCGATTCCCTCGGAAGACCTTCGGATACTTCCTCTCCAGCACGCGATTCGGTCCCCCCGAGGACTACGTCATCATGGACGAGAACGTCCGGGACGACTGGATAGAGGACTTCCACGCCTACGGCAACTACTACGTGGACCATCAAGACGCCGGATTCCTCGCCACGCCCGAAGAGACCTGGCGAATAGAGCGGGCCATCCGGCAGCGCTCCCTCGTCAAGGTGGGCGTGTTCCACAGTCATCAACGCCACCCCGCGATCCTGACCTCGGTCGACGTCGACTTCCACCCGTCCCCCGACCTGTGGCATCTGCTGATCGTCCTGCGCAACCTCGACTACCCGCTGGTGCGGACGTTCGAGGTGACCGAAGAGGGCGCGGCTCTGGAACTGGCCCACCACGTCGTGGAAGCGCTCCCCGGGGCGGCAGAGGCGGAGGCGGTCGCACCGTGACCACATCGGAGCTTCGCGCGGAGTACCGGGCGCTCGCGGACACCGTCCGCCGCCGCGGTGTGACGCACCACGACGACCTCGCCGAGCGTGTGCGCACGGCATTCGCCGTCGACGGCGACGGAGTGCCCCGGGTCACCGACGGCGAGACACTGCACCACGCCTGGTCCGTGGCCGACGCGCTCGGCCCTGGGCGGTGCGCCGAGCTGACGGCGGCTTGGCGGACGGCGGGCCGAGAGCGAATCGGTGAACGGATCGCCGCCGGCCTTGTCACCCTCGACGGCGGCAGCTTCCTCATGGGCACCCCGGAGGGCTCCGCCCCCGTGTACTGCGGTGAGCGGCCGGCGCACCGGGTCAAGATCACCGCGTTCCGCATGGGCCGCGTGCCCGTCACCAACGAACTGTTCCGCCTCTTCCGGCCCGGACATGCCTCCGGGGCCGGCGCCGCACTGCCCGCTGTGGACGTCACGTGGTACGACGCCACCATGTTCGCCCGGTGGGCCGGGTACCGGCTGCCCACGGAGGCGGAGTGGGAGTTCGCCGGCCGGGCGGGGGCGGACGGCGCGTACGGTGACATCGACCCGCAGGACCTCACCGCGTACGCCTGGTTCAGCGAGAACTCGAAGGGTGCCCTTCACCCGGTCGCCACGCGCCGGGCGAACTCCTACGGCATGCACGACCTGTTCGGCAACGTCTGGGAGTGGTGCGCGGACACCTACGCGCCCGGCTTCTACGCCCACAGCCCCGAGATCGCGCCGCTGAACAGCGGACCGGGTGACGAGCGGGTGTCACGGGGAGGCAGCATGCACGCCTTCACGGACATGTGCCGCTGCGCCTTCCGCCACCACGAGCCCGCCGACTACTGGGCCTACGACATCGGCTTCCGGATCGCCGCCGACGTGTGAGGCATCGGGCCGGCACCGCACGCCGTCGCCCCTCGTTCTCCTCCTTCACCCCTCAGGGACACCATGCTCACGATCACGCTGCCCAACTTCATCAGCGACCTGCTTTCCTCGGAAGAGGGCCCGAAGTCGTCCAAGGTAGAGATTCCCGCGGGCGACCTCGCACAGCTCCACGCGTATTTCTCCGAGCGGCACCCGAATGCCGCGGCCAAGATGTTCGAAGCGGACGGCACGGTACGCAAGAACGTCATTCTCGTGGTGAACGACGAACTGCTTTCCCGGTCCGAGTACGCGGCGGCCACCTTCGAGGACGGCGATGAGCTCTCTCTCATGGTGCAGTTCGCCGGGGGCTGATCACCTGCCCGGCCCAACCGTTTTTCCGCCGATTTCAGACCCGATACAAGGAAATACCTCGTGACCGGAAACATCAGAACCTTCACGGAATCCAGTCTCCCGGACGACCAGTACACAAGGGCGATCGAATACGTCTGCTACGAGCGAAATTTCTTCTACATCTACTCGACTTTCCATGCTTTCGAGTCGTTCCCGCTCGTCCATCTCGACCGTTTCATCGGCTGGCGTCACGACCTGGGCGTCGAGCCGCTTCTTCCGGTGTCCAACGGATTCGCCGACCTGCTCGACGCACACGTCCGCGACAGTTCGAGCACCACTCCCGAAAACCTCTGGGACTCGCTCCACGACCTGTTCGGCCAGGGGCACAAGGTCTCCGTCAACATGTGGGTGACACACACCGACGGCACGCCGTACGTCACCTCTGTGCTGCTGGAGGGCATGGACGAGGCCAAGACCGTCTACTTCACCAAGGTCAACGAAACCCTCAACCGCACCTGCTCACCGCTGTCCTTCGCGGACTTCACCGAGAAGATCGCCCCGGACGACGACGGCACGATCGGCCTGACCGTCATCAAGGACTCGGACGTCATCCGTGATCTCGCCGGGCGGGCACCGCTCGACGCGTTCCGGCACCTCTTCCACGACCTGTACGGATACGGTTTCCAGGACGGCCGTCTGGTCAAGGACGGCCGGCCGGTCGCCCTCGACCTCTCCGGCTTCGACGAGCTGATCGCCCACCTCGAGCAGGCCGAACCCGAGGTGATCGTCGACGGCGCCGTCCCCAAGCAGCAGCAGTTCCGTCTCAACAAGCACATCCACAACCGGTTCGTGCCCATCCAGTACTACCTGCGGTACGTCCTCGACACCCCGGAACTCGCCGCGCTGGTGTCCCCGGACCTCGCCGAGCGGGTGCGGGAGCAGACGGCGGAGATGGAACGGGCCCTCGGCACCGTGCTGAAGTTCGCGAGCCTCCTCGTGCAGCGCCCGCAGTCGGCGATCTACGGCATGTACGTCGACGCGATCAGACACCTGCGCGCGGTGCAGCCCGCCTATCAGCAAGTCAACCTCGACGTCCTTCACTCCCTCGCCCGTACCGGCACCCAGGAGGCCTGACCATGAGCCACCGTACCCCGGCCGACTGGGTCCCCCAGCTGTTCTCCGGCTTCCTCCCCGCCCCCACGGTCGACCGCGTCGTCCAGGACTTCGCCTCGCATCGGGACGTGCCTCTGGCCCAGTTGGGGGTCGACTCGATGGCCGTGATGGGCCTCGTCCTGAACCTGGAGACCGTCTTCGCGTTGCGGATCGACTACGCGGCCTTCGACATCGAAACCCTGCGCACCATGGGCACCATCGAGGACTATCTGACCTCGGTCGGCTGCCTGACGGGCGGCGGATCCGCAGCATGAAGCTCTCCGTATCCTGCGCTGTCCGCAATCCCGCGGTCCAGGCGACCCTCCGCACCCAACTGCGCTTCCACTACCCGCGGATCACCGAGGTGACCTTCACGGACAGCACCGTGGACCTGTGCGGTGAGCAGCTGGAGGAAGCGGAGCTGTCCACCTTCGTCCGGCGGGCCGCCGACACGTTCGCGACGATGCCGGACGTGCCGGTGCGCGTGCGCTACGACTCAGCGGCCCCGCCCGAGGCGTGGACGCCCCGGCACCACCGCGACGCGTTCGCCACCGCGGCCCGGGCGCTGGCCGCGGACCTGGCCGAGGCGGAGGCGACACGCCCCGCCCGGCCGGTCCCCGACTTCGGCAGCAGGCCCGCCGGCCGCGGCCTGAACCGGTACGGGCACGACCAGGCGTCCGTGCACCGTGCGCTCGACCAGTTCCTGCGCCGCTACTTCCAACACGCCTACGGGGCACAGGAGCTGCGTGCGCCCTCGATGATCCCGACGGCCGTGGTGGAGCGCGCCGGATACATCGAGACGGCACGCCAGCACCTGAGCTTCGTCAGCCCGCTGGATCCCGCCCCCGGCCCCTTCGAGGCCTTCCTGCCCTACTGGCGCGAGGCGGCGCCGCAGGGAACCGCCCGGGACTCCGGGATACACGCCTATCTCGGTGTCCCCGAGGACGTCCTCAATCCAGCACTGTGCCTGCACTGCTACCCGCTGCTGGAGTCGACCGTGGTCACAGCGGACGCCCCGGCGGTACTCACCCTCTCCGGGAGCTGCTTCCGCGACGAGTCGGGGAACCTCAACCACGCCGAGAGGCTGCGCGAGTTCAGCATGCGCGAGGCCGTGGTGGTGGGGACGCCCGAGTGCCTGGACCGGATCCACGGCGAACTGGCCGACTTCATGGTCGAGACGGCCGAACTGCTCGGGCTCGACTTCCGTCTGGAGAGCGCCACGGACATCTTCTTCAACGACGGTGCTCCGCGGCTGCTCTTCTCGCAGCTGCTCTCGGACAACAAGCTCGAGCTGGCCGTCCGGCACCCCGGCACCGGCCAGGACGTGGCCACCGCCTCGCTGAACAAGCATCAGACACACTTCACCGGCCCCTTCGGCATGACGACCCAGGACGGCAGGCCCGCCGTCTCGCTGTGCGTCGGCTTCGGCATCGACCGGCTCGCCCTGGCACTGGTCCGCAACGCGACCCGGGACGGCGGCCCGCTCCTGGAAAGCCTGCACACCACCGTGACCAGGCACCTCGCGGCCACCGCCGCGCAAGGAGCCGTCCAGTGAATCGCCGCGTCATCGCCCTGGAGTCCCCGGACTTCTTCCTCGCCGAACTCGACCGCGTCGCGGCCGAGGAGGGCGACGAACTCCACGTCCTCTCCCACCAGGAACGGCACGAAGGGCGTGCCGGCGTCATCCGGGTGGACGCCCGCGCCGACCACGACGGAGCGGTGCGTGCGATCACCGAGACGGTGGGCCGGCCCGACGCCGTCCTGACGACCCAGGAGATGTTCCTGACGCAGGCTGCGGCTCTCGCGGACGTCTTCGGCACAGCACGCGATCCGCTGGCGTCCGTGCTTGCCTCACGGGACAAGTCACGGATGAAGGAAGCCTGGTCCGCCGCGGGAGTGCCGACCCCGCGGGGCCGGTTCTTCGCATCGGCCGCTGACCTGGGCTCCGCCGACGAGTTCAGCTATCCCGTGATCGCCAAGCCCTCGATGGGATTCGCGAGTTGCGGGGTGCGCAAGGTCACCTCCGCGCAGGAGCTGACCGCGCACCTTCGGCACATCTTCCTCGTCAACTCCACCGTGGTGGCCAAGGAGCGACTGCCGGGCGCGGGGTTCCTCGTCGAGGAGTACGTGGACGGCCCGGAATTCTCCATCGACACCGTCTGGTACGACGGGGAGCCGCTGTGCGATGCCGTCCTGGCCAAGGGCGACGCGCCGGGCCCCTACTTCCCCGACCGCCTCTACTACATCGATCCGCGGCTGCCCGAGAAGGTCTCCCGCCGGATCACTGAGGTTTCGCACCGGGCCGTCCGGGCGCTCGGCATCGGCCACGGAGCGACGCACACCGAGATCCGGTTCCGCGGTGACGAGCCCTTCGTCCTGGAGACGACCAACCGGCCCGGCGCCGGCGGGCTGTTCTACACCCTGTTCAAGGACGCGCTCGGCGTCGACTTCCACCGGCTCTACTACCTCGCGGCCGTCTGCGAGAGCCGCGACGAACTGCTCAGCAGGGCCGGAACCCGGACACCGCGCGAGCCCGAGCCGGACACCTACCACTTCTGGTACAACATGCCGCACCGGGGGAGCGGCGTGATCAAGGAGATCCGCGGCCTTCCCGAGCTCACCGCCCGGCCCGAGATCGACCTCTGTCTCTGCTACAAGCAGCCGGGCTCGGTGCTCTACCCCGACGGACTCGACGCGGACTACTTCTGTTCGCTGCTCGGCACCTACCGCCGGCCCGCGGGCGCCCCGGGCATCGAGGAGTTCGCCACCGGCTACGACACCGCACTCGAGGTGATCTTTTGACCTCCCCTCCGACGGCCGCGCCCACGAAGGGCATCGCCGGCCGCGACTTCCTCACCGTCGCGGTCAGCAACCTCGTCTCACGCATGGGCACCGTCGTCTTCGACGTCGTGCTCGCCTGGTGGCTCGTGCAGCGGACCGGCTCGACGGTCGCATCGGGCTTCGTCCTCGCGGCGTCCACCCTGCCGATCGCCGTACTCAGCCCGCTCAGCGGTGTCTTCGTCGACCGCTGGAACAAGAAGCGGGTGCTGGTGGCCACCGACGCGGTCAGCGCGGCCTCGGCTCTCGCCGTGGCCGTCATGGCTCATCAGAACATCGTCAGCATCCCCGCCCTCGTGGTCTGCTCGGCGCTGCTCGGCGTGTGCGCCTCCCTCTTCAAGCCCGCGATCCGGGCCGTCGTACCGGCGGTGGTGGCCAAGGAGAGCCTGGCCAGGGCGAACTCCCTCACCACCAACTTCGCCGAGACGACCAAGGTCGTCGGCCCCGTCATCGGGGCCTCGCTGATGGCCGTCCCCGGTATGGGAGTGCCGGGCGCGCTCCTCACCAACGCGGTGTCGTTCGCCCTGTCCGCCCTCGCGCAGGCGACGATCACCTTCCGGCCCATGCGCCCGAAAACAGCCAAGGAGAGCGTTCGCGAGGGACTGAGCGCCGGCCTGCGCTACATCAGGAGCCGCCGCCTGGTGCGCGACCTGCTGCTGATGTGCGGCCTGGTGAACTTCTTCCTGGTCTCCTTCACCATCCTGCTGCCGCTCTACGTCACCGACGTACTGGCCAAAGGAAGCGGCGCCTACTCGTCCGCCCTGACCGCCGAGGCTCTGGGCGGCGTCGCCGTGACCGTGCTGTTTCTGGCCCGACGCGACATCAGGCCCAAGCCGACACAACTGGTCTGGTACGTCTCCGGCACCGGACTCTCGCTCGCCCTCATCCCGGTGGTTCCCACGTGGAGCGGCCTGCTCGTGCTGTCCTTCGCCCAGGGCGCCCTCATGGGAGCGTTCAACACGCTGTACTTCACGTACGTGCAGGAGGTGGTGGCCCCGGAGTTCCTCGGGCGCGTCTTCTCGCTGGTCTACATGGTGGCCGTCGCGGTGATGCCCGCCTCGTACCTCGTCTTCGGTTACCTCGGTGAGCACGTGGTCACGACGGCGTTCCTCTACACCGGCATCGGCACGATCCTCATCAGTCTGCCGTTCCTGCGTATGCGCCAGGACGAAGGAGGGACCGCCGCCGCTCAGGAGACCGAGGACCCCACCCTCGCCCCCGCCTCCGGTGTGACCGCGGCGGACGCCGACGCGAAGTGACGCCGTGAACCGCCCCCCGGTCCCGCTGATCGTCGTGGCACGACTGGACGGCCCGTCGTTCGCGGCCGCCGTGACAAGACACGCCGAGTGGGCCACCCCCTCGGAGCAGGCTCGGGCCGCGGGGTTCGTGGACCCCGGGGACCGATTCCGTCACCTTGCCGCGCACTGGCTGGCACGACGAGCGGTGGGCAGGTACGTAGGGGTACCCGCCCACCGGGTTCGACTGTGCCACGACGAGGCCGGTAGGCCGCTGGCCGTCGTCGGCGGCGCCGACGGGTCATCCACGCCACGGACCTGTGTCAGCCTGTCCCACTCCGGCGACTGGGCCGCCGTGGCCGTCGTCGAGGCGGCACGCGTGGGCATCGACGTGGAGGTGAACTCGCTGCGATCCCCGTCGGCCCTGCACGCGGTGAGCCGCCGCTTCCACCCCGAGGAGCAGGCAGCGCTCGCCGGCCTCGGGACGCCGCGCCGTACGCGGGACATCCTGCGACTGTGGACGCTCAAAGAGGCGTACGCCAAGGCGCTGGGCACCGGCCTCTCCCCGTTCCCCGGCGCCAGGGACCGGCTCGGCCTCGACGGATGCGCGTTCCGGCTCGACACCCCCCACCCGGAACTCACCTCCCTCTCACCGCCGGCCGTCCCGGCCGAACGCTGGCACTTCTGGACCCTCCCGCTCGGCCCCCGCCTCACCGGGGCCCTGGCCGTCGGGCGCGCGGACCTGTCCCCGGCCCGCACCGGTCCCTCGGCCGGTGCGGTGCGGCGACGCGGAAAGGGCGGTGAGCCGTGCCGTCCAGAAAGGACGCTGGATCGCCGGGCGCATGCCGCCTTACGGTGGGCGCCATGAGCGATCACCAGGAAGTGCCTGTCGCGCCCGTCGAGGCCTTTGAACCGCCCTACTACGTGGCCGTCTTCACCACGGTGCGAACCCAGGACCAGAGCGGGTACAGCGAAACCAACGCACGCATGGAGGACCTGGTCAAGGACGTCCCTGGGTTCCTGGGCATGGATCACGCGCAGACTCCTGGCGGGCTGGGCATCACCGTCGGGTACTTCCGCGACGCCGACGCCCTCGCGGAGTGGCGAAGCAACGCCGAGCACCGCGCGGCACAGAAGCGCGGGCGGGCCGAGTGGTACCAGAGCTACACGCTGCACGTGGCGAAAGTGGAGCGGAGCCACGGGTTCACGCGAGCGCAGGTCCCGCAGAGCCCGACAGCGGGCTGACCGATCGAAGTCACCTTGGTGAGAGAGGACATGGCCCGGATGAAGATCTCCGTCTCCTCCGACATGGACGAACCCGTGGCCCGCGCGCTGGTCGCGAAGCTGCGTGAACGCGGGCACGAGGTCCTCACCCACGGTGCCCTGCGCCCCGGCGACGATCCGCAGTGGGCGGCGTGCTCGCAGGCCGCGGCACGGGACGTCGCCGAGGGCCGGTCCGACCAGGCGGTCGTGTGCTGCTGGACCGGCACGGGCGCGTCCATCGCCGCCAACAAGGTGCCGGGCGTACGGGCAGCCCTGTGCACCGACGCCTACACGGCGGACGGAGCGCGCCGCTGGAACGACGCCAACGTGCTCGCGCTGGGCCTGCGGCTGACCTCCGAGCCCCTGCTGGCCGAGATCCTCGACGCCTGGTTCGCGGCGGCGCCCAGCGAGGACGCCGAGGACCGCGAGAACGTCGCCCGCGTGGCGCGGATGGACTCCGGCAGGACGGCGACGGTCCGGCCCTAGTAGGGAGTGTCTCGCCGATCACGCCGGGCTCGCGGCGCCTGGTGCCGCACCTCGCGGCGTTGACGTCGGCCGCCGATGCACCGCATCGACTCCCCCCTCCGCGACCGCTGCCGCCGCCGCGGCTACGGCCGGCGCGTCGGGCCGGTGTCCGGAGACGGCGCCGCGCGCACGACCCACGACAGCGCGTCCCCGCGGAACAGCGCGCGCCCGGCCGCGATCCGCCGCTCGCGCACCGGTCCCCGCTCCATGAGCCGGGCCAGGGACAGCAGCAGGCCGGCCTCGTCGGGAGCGTGGTCGGACACCCCGAGGGCCGCCATCCGGCGGACCCCCTCCGCGCCGTGCCCCGGCAGCGGCCGGTACCCCACGACCGGCAGTCCGGCGGCGAGCGCCTGGACGGCGGTCTGCCCGGCCGCGTTGTCCACCAGGGCCGCGCACGCGTGCAGCAGCTCCGGCATGTCGTTCACCCAACCGGGGGTGAGGACGCCCGGCACACCCGACAGCTCGCGCCGCAGCCGCTCGTTGCGCCCGCACAGCACCACCGGAAGGAAGCCGTGCGCGGCGAGCAGCCGCGCCGTGGCGGCCAGCTCCGCCCCGGCCCCCCAGGCGCCCGCGGAGACCAGCACGGCGGGCCGGCCCGGCCCGTGCCGCTCGAACCGGCGCCGCCATGCGGCCGACCCCGGCCCCCCGGTGAAGAAGCCGGGCGCCACCACCGGCCCCGTCGCCTCGGCCGGCCGGCCCAGAGCCCGGCGGACCTCGTCGGCGGCCTCCCGCGTCACACACAGGTGCAGGTCGTTGCCCGGATGCAGCCACTGCCGGTGCACGGCGAAGTCGACGACGACCACCGCGCTGGGCACCCGCAGCGCACCCCCGGCCCTCAGATGGCCGGTGAGCTGCGCCGCCAGATGGAAGACGGGCACCACCACATCGGCGCGCGTCTCGCGGACCAGGCGCATCAGGCGGTCGCTCGCGAGCCGCGCCAGCGGAGTGCCGCTGGGCCGGGGCCGGGGGCCGGGCCGCAGGAAGACGTCGTAGATGCCGGCGTAGACCCAGGGGCAGTGCCGGACGGCGCCCTGGTAGAAGCGGCGCAGCCCCGCCCCGAGGCCGTACGGGAGCAGCGCGAGCACGTCCACGACGTGCGCCTCGCGGCCGGCGGCACGGGCCCGGCGCGCCAGCTCGGCGGCCACCGTGTCATGGCCCGAGCCCATGCTCGCGCTGACCACGAGCAGGCGTTCGGCCCCCGGCGGGCCGTCCGGGGCGGGGGGTACGGGCTCCGGGGCGGGCCGGAGGGGCGCGTGCCCGCTCCGCGGGCCCCGGGCGGCGGGCAGAGGTGGCGGCACGGGCGTTTCGGACGACACTGGTAGTGAGTAACCCTCACCCACCGCAGTCAAACGAAACGGGCACGCTCCCGCCCGTCCCACGTTTCGGGCCCGGCCGCCGGGATACTTCACCCCCGGCAGGACAAGGCCGGACCGCCGGGGGCCGCACCGGCGGCCCGCGGTCCCCGTCGACCCTCGAGGTGCGCCCCGATGTCCCAAGCCCCTTCCCGTCCCAGGTCCGGCTCCGGGATCCCCTTGGAGGCACCGGCGACGCTCACCGCCGCGAGCCGGCGCGCCGCCGACGGCGCGCTGCCGGGCGGGGGCGCGCTGGTGACCGGCGCCTCCTCCGGGATCGGGGCCGCCGTGGCCCGCCGGCTCGCCGCCGAGGGCGGCTGGCGGCTGGTGCTGAACGGGCGGGACCGCGCGCGGCTGGAAGAGGTCGCCCGGGGCACCTCGGCCGTCGCCTACCCGGCGGACCTGTGCGGCCCGGGCGCCGAACGGCGGCTCGCCGAGTTCGCCCTGGACCGCGTCGGCCGGGTCGACCTGCTGGTGGCCGGCGCGGGCATCGGATGGGCCGGGCCGTTCAGCACCATGCCGCAACCCGCCATCGACGAGGTGTTCGACGTCAACGTGCTCGCCACCCTGCACCTCATCCGGCTGCTGCTGCCGCACATGGTCGGGCAGGGCACGGGCCGGGTGGTCATCATCGGCTCCCTGGCCGGCACGGTCGGCGTCCGGGACGAGGCCGTCTACTCCGCCGCGAAGGCCGCGCTGGGCGCCTTCGCCGACGCCGTGCGCTACGAGTTGCGCGGCACCGGCGTCGGCATCAGCCATGTCGTGCCCGGTGTGGTGGACACCCCGTTCTTCGACCGGCGCGGGGTGCCCTACCGGCGCGCACGGCCCCGGCCCGTCCCGGCGAGCCGGGTCGCCGACGCGGTGTGGGAGGCGGTCTCGCGCGGCCGGGACGAGGTCTACGTCCCCGGCTGGACCCGTCTGCCCGGCCGGGTCCGCGGCGCCGCACCCGCCCTGTACCGGCGGCTCGCCGCACGCTTCGGGTGAGGCCGGGAAGGGCCGGACGGAGGCGGGGTGGCGGAAACCCGTGAGGAGACGGGAACACATGGGAGACCGAGCAGCCGTGACGGGCGGGCCGGACCGTAAGGGTGGGCGCCCGGCGGTGGAGATCCTCGCCCCGCCTGCAGCCGCGGTCGCCGTCGCGGGCGCCGCCGTCACCGTCGCGGTCGCTGCCGCGCACATCGTGCCGGCCGCCACCTGGCTGCCCCGCTTCCGCGCCGTCTGCTTCCCGCGCCTGGCCGGCCTGGGCCGCCCCGACCACGTGGCGCTCACCTTCGACGACGGCCCCGACCCCGGCTCCACGCCGCAGTTCCTCGACGCGCTCGACCGGCTCGGCGTCCGCGCCACCTTCTTCGTCCTCGGCGAGAGCGCCGTCCGTTTCCCGGAGCTCACCCGGGACATCGCGGAGCGCGGGCACGAACTCGCCGTCCACGGATGGACCCACAGCCGCCCCTGGGTCCCGGCCCCCGGCCGGGACCTTCGGGAGACCGCACGCGCCGTTCACGCCCTGCACGGGATCACCGGCCGCCGGCCGACGTGGTACCGGCCCCCCTACGGAATCCTGACCGGTGGCCGTTGGGCCGCCGCCCGGCGGCTCGGTCTGCGTCCCGTGCTGTGGACCGCCTGGGGGCGGGACTGGACGGTGGACGCGACGGCCGCCTCCGTCCGCGCGACCGTGCACGCGGACCTGCGCGGTGGCGGCACGATCCTTCTGCACGACTCGGACCGCGCCTCGTCCCCCGGCTGCTGGCACGCGGCCCTCGGCGCCCTGCCCGGCCTGATCACCGCATCCCGGAACGCCGGGTGGCGGGTGGGACCCCTCCACGAGCACGGCATCGCCCACGACGACTGCCCCGGTGCCCCGGACGCCGAGGCCGCCCGACCGGAAGAGCGCACCCCGGTCCCCGGCCGACCGGCTCCCCACCCGACGTGACGGCCGCACCGGCACACCGACCCACCCTTCACGTCGTGACCGCCGCACCCGGCACAGCACCCACGTTGCACGGCACCCACGTTCCGCGCCGAGAGCGTCCCAGCCCCCGCCGCCGACGCACCCGGCCCACGTCGTACGGCCGGCCCAGCCCGCCCCCGGCCCGCTCCACCGCGCCGCATAGTCTCGACCCCATGTCTGTGCACGTCCTGGTCCTCGGCGGTACCACCGAGGCACGCGAGGTGGCCGCGACGCTCGCCCGGCGGCCCGGCGTGCGGGTGACCAGCTCGCTGGCGGGGCGCGTGAGCCGGCCGGGACCGCTGGACGGGGAGGTGCGCGTCGGCGGCTTCGGGGGCGCGGACGGGCTGGCGGCCTGGCTGCGCGAGCACCGCGTGGACGCCCTCGTCGACGCCACCCACCCCTTCGCCGAGTCGATCACCCGCAACGCGGCGCGGGCCGCCACCGCCACCGGCGTGCCGCTGGTGGTGCTGCGCCGCCCCGGCTGGCGGCCGGAACCCGGGGACCGCTGGCATCCCGCCGCCTCGATGGCCGCCGCCGCGCGGCTGCTGCCGGGGCTGGGCCGCCGGGTGTTCCTGACCACGGGACGGCTGGACCTGGCCGCCTTCGCCCACCTCGCCGACCTGCACTTCGTCGTACGGTCCGTGGAGCCGCCCGAGCCCCCGATGCCACCGGACGTCCGGGTGGTGCTGGCCCGCGGGCCGTTCACCGTGTCCGACGAGACCGAGCTGTTGCGGGCCCACCGCATCGACGTCCTGGTGACCAAGGACAGCGGGGGAGCGGCCACGGCCGCCAAACTCACCGCGGCACGGCGGCTCGGACTGCCGGTCGTCGTCGTACGGCGGCCGCCGCTGCCGGAGGGGGTGACGGCGGTGCCGGACGCGCGAGCCGCCCTGGAGCTGCTGCGCCTGCCCGCACCCTGACCACCTGACCGGAGCTGCCCGGCGGCCTACTCCTTCGGTCTGCGCCGCAGCAGATAGGTGTCCATGATCCAGCCCTTGCGCTCGCGGGCCTCGGCCCGCAGCCGCTCGATGCGCGGAGCGGCCTCGGCGATCGGTCCGGAGGCGAGGATCTCGTCCGGGGTGCCTATGTAGGCGCCCCAGTAGATGTCGATGTCCTGGTCGGCGTACCGCCGGAAGGTCTGGTGGGCGTCGAGCATGACCACCACGTCGTCCACGCCCTCCGGGAACCCCTCGGCGAGCCGCCGGCCCGTGGTGATCTGCACCGGCCGGGCCACCCGGTTCAGTCCCGTGCGGTGCCGGGCCACCAAGGCGGAGACGCTGCTGATGCCCGGCACGACGTCGTACGCGAAGTCCACCGCGCCGCGCGCCAGCACCTCCTCGAGGATGCCCAGCGTGCTGTCGTACAGCGCGGGATCCCCCCACACCAGGAACGCGCCCCGCTCCTGGTCACCGAGCTCCTCGGCGATCAGCCGCTCGTAGATGTCCGCACGGGCGCTGCGCCAGTCCCCGACGGCGGGGGAGTAGCCGGCGCCGCCCGCCGACCGGTCCCGCTCCGGGTCCCGCGCCTCCACCACGCGGTACGTCCCCTCCGGTACATGTGCGTGCAGGATGTCCCGGCGCAGCCGCACGAGGTCCGACTTCACCTCGCCCTTGTCCAGGACGAAGAACACGTCCGTGTCGCGCAGCGCCCTGACCGCCTGCAAGGTGAGCTGGTCGGGGTCGCCCGCGCCGATACCGATGACATGAATCTCTCGCACGCCCCCGAGTCTGCCGTACGGCACTGACAACGCGTGCACCGGTGCCGACCCAGCGCTACGACGCCCGGCGACAGCGGACCTCGGCCCCGCTCGCCCAGGCCCCGCTCGCTCAGGCCCCGCCGCGCAGCCGAGGCGCGTTCCGTGCGGCGTCCACCGCTCCCGCCGCCCCGCTCTCCGCGGCCCTCTCCACGGCGTCCGCCAGTTCCCGTGCCCAGACGGCGAGCCCGGTCGCGTCCATGCCGTGGGGTGCCCGCACGCCCGTGTCGCTCACCCACTCCTCCACCGCGCCCGCCCCGCGCCGCAGCAGCCGGGCGCCGCCGGTGGCGTTGCCGCGGGCCGCGTGCGTGAGCCCGACGGCCAGCTGGGCCAGCCCCCGCCACAGCGTGCGCTCGTCCTCGGGTCCCGACTTCCACGCGTCCTCGAAGACCTCGTGCGCGTGGAACGGCTTGCCCCCGTCCAGCAGTGCCTGCGCCTCGGCGACGGTCTCCTCCGGAGTGCGCACGACACCCTCCGGCTGCCGCGGCACGCCGCCCGCGCCGTAGGGCAGGGGCCGCCCCAGCCCGTCCCGGGGCCGGGCGTTGCGCGCCCGCCCCGCACTGTCCCGGTCCCGCGCGCCGGCCGGCCGGCCGGAGGAGGAGGTGTCGCTCATACGCCGATTCTCCCCCGAACCCGCGCCGTCCTCGGCACCGCCCCCGACGTGCGGTAAAGTGACGTTCGCGCGATCACACGGGTCACCGTGCGTCAGCGCGGACGGGACGTGGCGCAGCTTGGTAGCGCACTTGACTGGGGGTCAAGGGGTCGCAGGTTCAAATCCTGTCGTCCCGACTCGCGAGAGTCGCATCTCGGGGTCGTTCCGGAGTCGTCCGGGACGGCCCTTTCGCATGTCGGCGAGCGGGCCGCCCGGTCCGGTCACGGCCGTCGGCCGTGCTCAGGGCCGTACCAGCAGCCGGAAGTCGAAGGCGTAGCGCGAGGCCCGGTAGACGTGGGTGCCGTACTCGACCGCGCGGCCGGTGTCGGCGTAGGCCGTGCGGCGCATGGTGAGCAGGGCGGCGCCCTCCTGTTCGTCGAGGCGGGCGGCCTCCTCGGGGGTGGCCGTGCGGGCGCCGACGGTCTGGCGGGCGCTGTGCAGGTTGACGCCCGCCGCCCGCATCATGCGGTACAGGCCCGTCGACTCCAGCCGGGCGGTGTCGAGTTCGAGCAGGTCCGTGGGCAGGAAGTTGCACAGGAACGCCACCGGGCGGCCGTGCGTGAACCGCAGCCGCTCCAGGACCGTGACCTCGGCGCCCTCGGGCAGGCCGAGGGCGGCCGCGACGTCGGCGCCGGCGGGCACCGGTTCGTTGCGCAGCACCCGCGTGGTGGGAGCCTGCCCGGCCGTCTCCAGGTCGTCGTAGAGGCTGCTGAGCTCCAGGGGGCGCTTGACCTGGCAGTGCACCACCTGGGTGCCCACCCCGCGCCGCCGGACCAGCAGGCCCTTGTCGACGAGGGACTGGATCGCCTGGCGGACCGTGGGGCGGGACAGGCCGAGCCGTGCGGACAGGTCGACCTCGTTGCCCAGGAGGTCCCCCGGGGTCAGGGTCCCCCGCTCGATCGCCGCCTCCAGCTGCTGGGCGAACTGGTGGTAGAGCGGCACCGGACTGGAGCGGTCCAGGACGAAGTCCAGGGCATCGAGCGCGGAGACGGTCGCGGCACGCACACGGTCTTCGGTCGTCCCCACGGTGGCACCCCCTTCGGGTCGGGAAGGCGTCGGATCGGCCGGTGGCCGCCGCCGAGTCACAGGTGGCGGCGGCGCCGCGCCGCCTCGCGGTCGTAGTGTTCGCGGGCCAGGACGGCGGGCTCGCGGCCGGCCACCTCGGCCACCGGCACGTCCCACCAGGCCTCGGCCGGCGGCGCGCTCGTTGCCGGGTCCGTCTCCACATACACGCAGGTCGGGCGGTCGGAGGCGCGGGCCGCGCGGAGCGCCTCGCGCAGCTCGCCGACGCTCTTGGCGCGCAGTACGTCCATGCCGAGGCTGCCGGCGTTGGCGGCGAGGTCGACCGGGAGCGGGGCGCCGGTGAAGGAGCCGTCGGCGACGCGGTGCCGGTAGGCGGTGCCGAAGCGTTCGGCGCCCACCGACTCCGACAGGCCGCCGATGGAGGCGTATCCGTGGTTCTGTACCAGGACCACGTTGACCGGCAGGCCCTCCTGGACGGCGGTGACGATCTCCGTCGGCATCATCAGATACGTGCCGTCGCCGACCAGTGCCCACACCGGTGTGTCCGGCGCGGCCTGCTGCACGCCGACGGCGGCCGGGATCTCGTATCCCATGCAGGAGTAGCCGTACTCCAGGTGGTACTGGCGCGGGGAGCGGGCCCGCCACAGCTTGTGCAGGTCGCCCGGGAGCGAACCGGCCGCGTTGATCACCACGTCCTCGTCGCCGACCACCGCGTCCAGCGCGCCCAGCACCTGAGGCTGGGTCGGTACGGCGCTGTCGTCGTCCGCGCGGAGCGCGGCCTCCACCACCCGTTCCCAGCGTTCCTTCCCCGCGCGGTATTCGGCCTGGTAGGCGGCGTCGACGCGGTGCCCGGCCAGCGCCCCGGTGAGCGAGGTCAGGCCCGCGCGCGCGTCGCAGACGAGTGTGGTGGCCGCCAGCTTGTGGGCGTCGAACGCGGTGATGTTGAGGTTGACGAAGCGGACGCCGGGGTTCTGGAAGAGGGTGCCCGAGGCGGTGGTGAAGTCGGTGTGCCGGGTGCCGACGCCGACGACCAGGTCGGCGGTGCGCGCGAGATGGTCGGCCACCGCGGTGCCGGTGTGCCCGATGCCGCCGACGTCGGCCGGGTGGTCGTGGCGCAGCGAGCCCTTGCCCGCCTGGGTGGAGGCGACCGGGATGCCGGTGGCGTCCGCCAGCGCCCTCAGCGCGTCCTCGGCCGCGCTGTGGTGGACGCCGCCGCCGGCGACGATCAGCGGGCGGGACGCCGACCTGATCGCGTCCGCCGCGGCGGCGAGTTCGGCCGGGTCCGGAGCGGGGCGCCGTACCCGCCACACCCGTTCGGCGAAGAACTCCCCGGGCCAGTCGCAGGCCTCGGCCTGGACGTCCTGCGGGAGCGCGAGCGTGACGGCGCCCGTCTCGGCGGGGTCGGTGAGGACCCGCATCGCGTTCAGCGCGGAGGCGATCAGGGCCTCGGGGCGGGTGATCCGGTCGAAGTAGCGGGAGACCGGGCGCAGGGTGTCGTTGACGGACACGTCCGCCTCGACGGGGTGTTCGAGCTGCTGGAGCAGCGGGTCGGCGGGGTGCGCGGCGAAGTAGTCGCCGGGCAGCAGCAGCACCGGGAGGCGGTTGATGGTGGCCAGCGCCGCGCCCGTGACGAGGTTGGTGGCGCCGGGGCCGATGGAGGTGGTGACCGCCTGCGCGGACAGCCGGCCCCGCTGCCGGGCGTACCCGACCGCCGCGTGCACCATCGCCTGCTCGTTGCGGCCCTGGTGGTACGGCATGACGTGCGCGTGTTCGACGAGTGCCTGGCCGATGCCCGCCACGTTGCCGTGACCGAAGATGCCCCAGGTGCCGGCGATCAGCCGCTGTCGTACGCCGTCCCGCTCGGTGTACTGGGCGGCGAGGAACCGCACCAGGGCCTGGGCGGTCGTCAGGCGGTGGGTGGGGGTGCTCATCAGGACCTCTCCGGTGCCGTGTAGAGGGGGAGACGGGGGTCGACGGGCTGCTCGGGCCAGGTGGAGCGGATCCAGGCGTGGCCCGGGTGGTCACGGATCAGCCAGGCGCGCTCGTCGTCGGGGCCCGCCATGACGTTGAGGTAGTACATGTGGTGGCCGGGCACGGCCATGGAGGGCCCGTGCCAGCCGTCGGGGATCAGTACGACGTCGCCGTCGCGCACCTCGGCCAGGACGTCCGTGTCCCGGCCCGGACCGGACGGTGAGACCCGCTGGTAGCCGAGGCCGGGCGTGGTGCCGTGGGCGGCGAACTCGAAGTAGTAGATCTCCTCCAGGACCGACTCCTCGCCCGGCCGGTGCTCGTCGTGCTTGTGCGGCGGGAAGGAGGACCAGTTGCCGCCGGGGGTGATCACCTCCACGGCGATCAGCCGGTCGCAGTCGAAGACCCCGGCGGCCGCGAAGTTGTTGACCTGCCGGGAGCAGTTGCCGGTGCCGCGCAGTTCCACCGGCACGCCGGAGGCCGGTGCGTGGCGGGCGGGCAGGCGGCGGGTGCAGCGGGCGCCGGTCAGCGCGAACCGTCCGCCGCCGGCGGAGGCGACGGTCGTACGGGCGTCCCGCGGGACGTAGGCGAAGTCGCTGACGCCGCTGAACACGTCGGCGCGGCCGGTGAGTTCGAACGTGTCGCGGCCGACGTCGTCGACGCAGTCGACCGTGCAGCCACCGCTCAGCGGCAGCACGATCCACTCGCTCTCGCCGGTGTCGAAGGTGTGCGAGCCGCCGGGCGCGAGCTCCAGGACGCGCAGGCCGGAGTATCCCCAGCCGGCGGACCCGGGGGTGACGTGGACGGCGTAGGGGCCGTCGGCCGCCTTGCCCGCGGGGAGGTGGTGGGGGCTGGTCGGGCTGGTCATGCGGTGCGTTGCCTCCTTGTCACGACGGTGCCGGTCACGGCTCGCCACGGCTCGCCACGGGCTTCGGTCACAGCAGGCCCACCGCCGTGTCGACCGCCTCCTCGACCCTGCCGTCGGCCGGGTACAGAAGCGAGCGGCCGACGACCATGCCCTGCACGGTGGGGAGCCTCAGGGCCTTGCGCCAGCGCTCGTAGGCGCCCTCCTGGTCGTCGCCGACCTCCCCGCCGAGCAGTACGGCGGGCAGCGTCGAGGCCTGGAGGGCCTCGGCCATGTCGTCCGGGTCCTCGGTGACCGGCAGTTTCAGCCAGGTGTAGGCGGAGGTGCCGCCCAGGCCCGAGGCGATGGCGATGGAGCGGGTGACGGCCTCGGCCGACAGGTCGTTGCGGACCGTGCCGCCGACGCGGCGGGAGATGAACGGCTCGACGAACACCGGCAGGCGCAGCTCGGCCATCTCGTCGATGACGCGGGCCGTGGCCTCCAGGGTGGCCAGCGAGCCGGGATCGTCGTAGTCGATGCGCAGCAGCAGCTTGCCCGCGTCGAAGCGGAGCCGCGCGATGTCGCGGGGGCGGTGGCCGGTGAAGCGGTCGTCCATCTCGAAGGACGCGCCCGCCAGGCCGCCGCGGTTCATGGAGCCCATGACCACCTTGCCGTCGAGCACCCCGAGGAGCAGCAGGTCCTCCAGTATGTCGGCGGTGGCGAGCACCCCGTCGACGCCGGGCCGGGACAGTGCCGCGCACAGGCGCTGGAGCAGGTCGGCGCGGTTGGCCATGGCGAGCCGGCGGTCGCCCACGGCGAGCGCGCCGCGCGCGGGATGGTCGGCGGCCACGATCATCAGCCGCCCGCTGCCGCCGAACAGCGGCCGCCGCACCCGGCGGGCGGCGGCCTCGGCGACGGCCTCGGGGTGCCGGGCTCTGACCGCGGTGAGGTCGGGGATGCTGACGCTCAAGGGATGGCTCCGTTCAGGATGTGGCTCGCACGGTGAGGCCGACAGGGGTACGCCGGAGCGTGGCGGGTAGAGATCGACTTCGATGCGGCCGATCGTGATCGGTCACAGGGGCGGGGCGGGCTCGACCGGCCCCGGTGCCGGGGCCTGCCGCCTCCCAGGTGTAGGACCCACGGGCCTCACTGTCAATACTTTGTACTTACATTCGGACCTGAGCGTGAAAGAATGTCTTGACAAAGTTATTGACAGCGGGCGCGCCAGGGGAGTTGGATCCCGTCCCAACCGGATCCTGCCGATCCCCCCTTTCCCCTCGTCGCACAGTGAGGTGCCGGAAAGATGGACCGCTCTTCTCGCTCCCGCAGACTCCTCCCCGCCGTGGCCGTCGCCGCGGCGGCGGCCCTGACCCTCGCCGGCTGCTCCAGCAGCTCCGGCGGAAAGAAGGCCACGGAGGGCGGGGGCGCCGCCTCCGCGGGCAAGGCCACCACGCCCCGGATGACGGTCGCGCTGGTCACGCACCAGGCGCCCGGCGACACGTTCTGGGACATCGTCCGCAAGGGCGCCGAGGCCGCCGCCGCCAAGGACAACATCAAGCTCGTCTACTCCGCCGACCCCAACGCCGGCAACCAGGCCAACTACGTGCAGAACGCCATCGACCAGAAGGTGGACGGCATCGCGGTCACCCTCGCCAAGCCGGACGCCCTCAAGAGCGTCGTCGGCAAGGCGGTCGCCGCCGGCATACCCGTGGTCGGCCTCAACTCGGGCCTGAGCGACTGGAAGAAGCTCGGGCTGATGGAGTTCTTCGGGCAGGACGAGACCGTGGCGGGCGAGGCGTTCGGCAGCAAGCTGAACGAGGTCGGCGCCAAGAAGGCCGTCTGCGTGATCCAGGAGCAGGGAAACATCGGCCTCACCCAGCGCTGCGACGGCGTGAAGAAGACGTTCAAGGGCACGACCGAGACGCTGTACGTCAACGGCACCGACATGCCGTCCGTGAAGTCCACGATCACCGCCAAGCTGAAGCAGGACAGCGGCATCGACTACGTCGTCACCCTGGGCGCCCCGTTCGCCCTGACCGCGGTGCAGTCGGTGGGCGACGCCGGCAGCAAGGCGAAGATCGCGACCTTCGACCTCAACAAGCAACTGACCGGCGCCATCAAGAAGGGCGACATCCAGTTCGCCGTCGACCAGCAGCCCTACCTCCAGGGCTACCTCGCGGTCGACTCCCTGTGGCTGTACAAGAACAACGGCAACTACAGCGGCGGCGGTGTGCAGCCGGTGCTGACCGGCCCCGCCTTCGTCGACAAGTCCAACGTCGACAAGGTCGCCGAGTTCGCCGCGAAGGGCACCCGGTGATCGACATGTCCCAGCAGGCCGCGCCGGCGGTGGGCACACCGCCGGCTCCCGGCGGCAAGCAGACCGACGGCCGTACGGTACGGCGCTCACCGGTCCTGCGGCTGCTGGCCCGCCCCGAGGTCGGCGTCTTCCTCGGCGCCGTCGCCGTCCTCGTCTTCTTCCTCGCCGCCGCGCCCTCGGTCCGCCAGGGCAGCTCGATGGCGACGATCCTCTACCAGTCGTCCACCATCGGCATCATGGCCCTGCCCGTGGCCCTGCTGATGATCGGCGGCGAGTTCGACCTGTCCGCCGGTGTCGCCGTGATCACCTCGGCGCTCACCGCGAGCATGCTCAGCTACCAGCTCACCATGAACGTGTGGACCGGCGTGATCGTCGCCCTCGTCCTCTCCCTGGCCGTCGGCGCGTTCAACGGCTGGATGCTGGTGAAGACCGGACTGCCGAGCTTCCTGGTCACCCTCGGCACCTTCCTCATCCTCCAGGGCGTCAACCTGGCCGTCACCAAACTGGTCACCGGGAACGTGGCCACCGACGATGTCAGCGACATGGACGGCTTCGGCCAGGCCAAGGCCGTCTTCGCCTCCTCCTTCGACGTCGGCGGGGTCCAGGTGAAGATCACCGTCGTGTGGTGGCTGGTCTTCGCCGCGCTCGCCACCTGGGTGCTGCTGCGCACGAAGTACGGCAACTGGATCTTCGCGGTCGGCGGCGACAAGGAGAGCGCGCGGGCGGTCGGCGTCCCGGTGACGTTCACCAAGATCTCGCTGTTCATGCTGGTCGGCTTCGGGGCCTGGTTCGTCGGCATGCACCAGCTGTTCTCGTTCAACACCGTGCAGTCCGGCGAGGGCGTCGGCAACGAACTGATCTACATCGCCGCCGCGGTGATCGGCGGCTGCCTGCTGACCGGCGGCTACGGCTCGGCGATCGGCCCGGTCTTCGGCGCGTTCATGTTCGGCATGGTCAACCAGGGCATCGTCTACGCCGGCTGGAACCCCGACTGGTTCAAGGCCTTCCTCGGCGTGATGCTGCTCGGCGCCGTACTGATCAATCTGTGGGTCCGGCGCACGGCGACCCGGAGGTGACCGGCATGACCACCGACAAGACAGCGGCCGCCCACGGCGCCGTCCTGAAGGACACCCCGCCCGAGGGCGGCGGCCCCCTGGTCGAACTCCGGGGCGCCGGCAAGTCCTACGGCAACATCCGCGCCCTGCACGGCGTCGACCTCGCCGTCCATTCCGGCCGCGTGACCTGCGTGCTCGGCGACAACGGCGCCGGCAAGTCCACCCTGATCAAGATCATCTCCGGGTTGCACCAGCACACCGAGGGCGAGTTCCTGGTCGACGGGGACCCGGTGCGCTTCAGCACTCCCCGCCAGGCCCTGGACAAGGGCATCGCCGCCGTCTACCAGGATCTGGCGACCGTCCCCCTCATGCCCGTGTGGCGCAACTTCTTCCTCGGCTCGGAACTCACCAAGGGCCCCTGGCCGGTCCGCCGGCTGGACATCGCCCGCATGAAGCGGACCGCCGACGAGGAACTGCGTGCCATGGGCATCGTCCTGGACGACCTGGAACAGCCCATCGGCACCCTCTCCGGCGGCCAGCGCCAGTGCGTGGCCATCGCGCGCGCCGTCCACTTCGGCGCCCGCGTCCTCATCCTCGACGAGCCCACCGCCGCCCTCGGCGTCAAGCAGTCCGGAGTGGTCCTGAAGTACATCGCCGCCGCCCGCGACCGCGGCCTCGGCGTCATCTTCATCACCCACAACCCCCACCACGCCTACATGGTCGGCGACCACTTCACCGTGCTGCGCCTGGGCACCCTGGAACTGTCCGCCGCGCGCAGCGAGGTGAGCCTGGAGGAGCTGACCAACCACATGGCCGGCGGCGCCGAACTCGCCGCCCTCAAGCACGAACTGTCCCAGGTCCGCGGCGTCGACGTCGAGGAACTGCCCGAGGCGGACGCCCTCTCCGCACCCCAGCCGGCCTCCTCCGAAGGGAACTCCTGACATGGCCCCCGTGCTGGACCGCATCCGGGTCGGCTCGGCCCCCGACTCCTGGGGCGTCTGGTTTTCCGACGACCCCCGGCAGGTGTCCTGGCAGCGCTTCCTCGACGAGGTCGCCGAGGCCGGCTACTCCTGGATCGAACTCGGACCCTACGGCTATCTGCCCACCGACCCCGCCCGGCTCACCGACGAGCTGGCCCGGCGCGAGCTGACGGTCTCGGCGGGCACGGTCTTCACCGGCCTGCACCGCGGCCCCTCGGTATGGGAGTCGACGTGGGAGCACGTCGGCCAGGTCGCCGCCCTCACCCAGGCCATGGGCGCGCGCCACCTCGTCGTCATCCCCTCCTTCTGGCGGGACGACAAGACCGCCGAGATCCTGGAACCGCCGGAGCTGACGGGCGAGCAGTGGGCCCACCTGACCAAGGGCATGGAACGCCTCGGCCACGAGGTCAAGGAGACGTACGGCCTCGACATCGTCGTCCATCCGCACGCCGACACCCACATCGACACCGAGGCGCACGTCGAACGCTTCCTGGACTCCACCGACTCCGACCTGGTCAACCTGTGCCTGGACACCGGGCACTACGCCTACTGCGGCGGCGACAGCGTCAAGCTGATCGAGACCTACGGCGAACGGATCGGCTACCTGCACCTCAAGCAGGTCGACCCGGAGATCCTGGCCGACGTGGTGGCGGGCGGAGTGCCGTTCGGACCGGCGGTCCAGCGCGGCGTGATGTGCGAACCGCCCTCCGGCGTGCCGGAGCTGGAGCCGGTGCTGGTGGCCGCGCAGCGCCTCGGCGTCGACCTGTTCGCGATCGTCGAACAGGACATGTACCCCTGCCCGCCCGACAAACCCCTCCCCATCGCCACCCGCACCCGCCGCTTCCTGAGGTCCTGCGGCGCGTGACCCTCCGGGGACGGAGGCGGACACACGACCGTCCGCGGCCCCGTCGGCCCACGAGGTCCGCGCATCCTCGTGCGCGGCCCGGCTACAGTCGGGCCGGTACGGGAAGCCGCGCGTCACGGTCCGCCCCGGCGGTCCGGGCACGCGGCGGCGGGTACGCCCTCCGGCGAGGAGCGCCACATGAGCACAGCGCGTGACCTGATGATCGTGGCCCTGGGCCTGACACCGAGCCGTCCCCTGCGGCGCGGCGACCTCTCGCTCGCGCTGGCCGGGGCCGAGGCGTACGACCTGATCCGCGCCGAGGCGATCGCGCTGGAGGGCGAGCGCATGGTGCCGCGTCCGCTGCCGGACCTCGAGGACCCCCTGCTGGACGAGGCCGCCTCCGCGCTGGTGTGCGAGGCACCGCACGAGTCCCTGGAGGACTGGCTCTGGCGGCGCGGGCGAGACCTGGCGGCGGCGTACCTGACCGCGCTGGAGCGGGACGGACAGGTGTCGTGGGAGCGGCACCGCTGGCTGCCGTTCCGCGGTGGCCGCGGCGTGCTCGGCGACACCGAGGCACGGCGCCGGGCGATGTACCGCTGGGCGGCGGACGAGCCGGTGCTGCTCGCTCTGGCCGCGGCCGTCGGGATCCGCGACGAGCCGACGCCGGCCGACCCGGGCGTCACCGACGAGGCGGCCCTCGGCGTGCTCGCCGCCGTGCACGAGGCGGTGATGGAACTGGAGGCCGTGCGCCGACGGCGCGCCATCGAGGAGGCGGCGTTCGCGAACGTCTGGCGGGGCGCCTAGAGGGTGTCTCGTCGATCACGCCGGGCTCGCGGTGCCTGGCACCGCACCTCGCCGCGTTGTCGTCGGTCGCCGATGCTCCGCATCGACTCCCTCCTGCGCCTTGCGACGTTCCCCCACTGCCCGAACGGCGTGGGAGGCGCCCCACCACCGGCCACCGCACCCTGATCCGGCCTGATCGACGAGACACCCCCTAGGGCCTGTCCGGCGGATCATGGTGCAGACGCGGGGGCTGGCACGCCCACCTGCGGCGTTGTCGTCGGTTGCCGACTCCCCCACGCTCGAACGAGCTCGCGCGGGGGCACCCCCATCGCGTCGCCGCCCTCCTCCGCCTTGCATCTG